>JABFSC010000736.1 GCA_013140885.1 Deltaproteobacteria bacterium
AGCGCAACCCAAAAGGAGGGACAAGCGATGGAAGTACATGGTTCATGTGACCCGCGGTTTCAACAGGTGCGACAAGAATTCGAGCGGAATTTTCGCGAGCGTGGCGAAGTGGGCGCGTCGGTGTGTGTCACCGTGGATGGCCAGACCGTCGTCGATCTGTGGGGCGGTTTCGCCCGACCTGAGACTCAAGCACCGTGGACGGCGGAGACAATCAGTATTGTCTTTTCGTCAACCAAAGGCGCGACAGCCTTGTGCGCGCATATTCTGGCGTCACGCGGCAAACTCGATCTTGATGCACCCGTTACGACCTACTGGCCAGAATTCGGCCAAGCTGGCAAAGCCGACATTCCGGTGAAGATGCTGCTGAATCACCAAGCTGGGCTGCCTGCCGTGCGCGCGCCACTCCCGCAAGGGGCCTACGCGAACTGGGACCTCATGGTCAATGCACTCGCCAAGGAAGAGCCGTTTTGGGAACCTGGCACTCGTAATGGCTATCATGCGCTCACCATTGGCTGGTTGGTGGGAGAAGTGGTGCGACGGGTCTCTGGCAAGTCGCTCGGCACCTTTTTTCAAGACGAAGTAGCGAAGCCGTTGGGATTGGACTTCTGGATTGGCTTGCCGGAAGACAAAGAGCCACGAGTCGCGCCGATGATCGCCGCCGCGCCAGATACGAACAGTCTCTTATACAAGGAAATGATCAAACCGGGGTCGTTGGCGTCGCTGGCCATCTTGAACTCCGGTGGCTACATGGGCGCGAAGCCGGAGTATGACTTGCGCGCGGCGCATGCGGCGGAGATTGGCGGCGCGGGTGGCATCACCAATGCTCGTGGCTTGGCCGGGATGTATGCCCCACTCGCCTGCGGGGGCACCCTCAAGGGCGTCACGCTGGTCAATCCCGATACGTTGCTCCGCATGGGCGTGGTGGCATCGGCGACTGGCCGAGACGCGGTGTTGCTCCTCCCCTCACGCTTCGCCCTGGGCTTTATGAAGTCGATGGATAACCGTCGCGCGCCCGTTGGCGTGCGAGAAAGCGCGATCATGTCCGAGGAGGCATTTGGCCATGTCGGCGCGGGTGGGTCGCTGGGGTTTGCCGATCCAAAGGCCGGGATGTCCTTTGGCTATACAATGAATCGCATGGGCGCGGGCACCTTGTTGACGGATCGTGGGCAGAGTCTGGTTGATGCGACGTACCGCGCGTTGGGGTGTCAGTCAGATGCGTCGGGAGCGTGGCGCTAAATTTTTTTTCACGTGGAGACGCGGAGGCGCGGAGAAAAATAGAGGTAAGCGTTCAGCTATCAGCGCTCAGCGGTCAGCCAGACAAAAAAACACGGAAGATTGAGTCCAACTCTCACACACTAGAGGCTCCAGGGTACGGATCGCCTGGTTTTGCTGAAAGCTGATAGCTGACGGCTGAACGCTTACTCGCGGTTGACACCCCGGATGTCTGTGTTAAAACTTCCGGCACACGCGGGTGTAGCTCAGTTGGCTAGAGCGTGTGCTTGCCAAGCACAAGGTCGCCGGTTCGACCCCGGTCACCCGCTCTCTACAAAGCCCTTGGATCAACAACCAAGGGCTTTTTCTTTTTGCCCATTCGCCCATTCGCCCATTCGCCGTTTCTCCCTCGCCGCGCCTTGACGCCTGTGAAAGCACCTGAAACAGTTGCGCGGTGACGACTCCCATACGTATTTATTTGGTGGATGGTCAGGCCTATATCTATCGGGCCTTCTACGCCGTCCGTGAATTGCAAACCTCCCAAGGCTTTCCGACGAATGCCATCTTCGGCTTCACAAATATGCTGCAGCGGTTGCTTCAAGACCAAAAGCCTCAGCACCTCGCCGTGGTGTTCGATGCGAAGGGAAAAACCTTTCGCAATGATCTGTACACGGCCTATAAAGCCAACCGCTCGGCCATGCCGGAGACCATGCGCCCGCAGATTCCGCGCATTAAAGACGTGGTGCGCGCCTACCGGATTCCCGTCCTCGAACTGGAAGGCTACGAAGCCGACGACATCATCGCGACCTTGGCCGATCATTGGGAAAAGCAGGGCGCGGAAGTCGTGATCGTCACCGGTGATAAAGACCTGATGCAGATGGTGTCCGACCACGTGACCATGCTGGATACGATGAAAGGTGAGCGGATTGGCATCGCGGAAGTGCGCGAGAAGTTCGGCGTCGAACCCGCACGAGTCGTGGAGGTGCAGGGCTTGATGGGCGATGCCACCGACAACATTCCAGGCATTCCAGGGGTCGGCGAGAAGACCGCGATTAAACTCATTCACGAATGGCACGATCTGGACAATCTGTTGCAACACGCGGACGAGATTCCCGGCAAACTCGGTGAGAAGATTCGCGCCAATGTCGATCTGGCGCGCGTCTCCAAAACCTTGGCGACGCTCCAGCGCGACGTGCCCATCCACGTCAGCCTCCCGGATTTAGCCATTGAAGAGCCCGACACCCCGCAACTCGCGGCCTTGTTCCAGGAATTTGAGTTTCGCCGCTTATTGGCGGACCTCAAGGTGTCGTTGGACGCTCCGGCTCCAACCGCGGAACCCGCCGACACTGGCATCTACGAAACGGTGCGCACCGCCAAGCAGCTTGAGGAAGTGCTCCGTGCGATCCGCGAAGCGAAGACTTTTTGTTTGGATACGGAAACCACGTCGCTCAACCCACTTGAGGCGGAACTGGTGGGCGTGTCCCTGGCGATTGAAGAAAAGAAAGCCTGGTACCTCCCAGTGGGGCACAATACGTTGGATGCCGCTCCACAACTGACGCGCGAGGAGGTCCTGCCCGCGCTCCGCTCGTTGCTCGAAGACTCGACGCTCAGCATGATCGGGCAAAACACCAAATACGATGCGATGGTCTTGGCCCAGTTTCGGTTGTGGCCGCGCAACTTTGGCGGCGATACGATGATCGCTTCCTATTTGCTCGACCCGAACAAACGGCACAATCTCAATGACCTAGCGTGGGAGCATTTGCAATATCGCATGGTGACCTACGAGTCGGTGACCGATGGCGGCAAGAAGAATTTCGCGGATGTGTCGGTCGCCGATGCCACGCGCTACTCTGGTGAAGATGCCGACATCACGCTGCGGCTCGCGCACCAATTGTTCCCGCGCGTGCAAGCCGAGGACATGGGGCAGCTCTTCACGGACATCGAACTGCCGCTCGCGCTCGTGCTGGCCAAGATGGAACTGACCGGGATTCGTATTGATACCCAGTTTCTCGCGTCTTTATCGACGGAGTTCGGCGAACATCGTCGCCGCTTGGAAAAAGATATCTACGAAGCGGCTGGCGAAGAGTTCAATCTCGCGTCACCCAAACAGTTGCAAGTCATTCTCTTCGACAAACTGGGCCTCCCGCGTGGTAAGAAGACCACGACGGGCTCGTCCACCGATTCCTCTGTGTTGGAGGCATTAGCCGAACAGTATCCGCTGCCCACCAAGATTCTCGAATATCGCGGCTTCACCAAGTTGCAATCGACTTATGTCGATGCGCTCCCCAAACTCGTGCAGGCGAAAACCGGGCGCGTGCATACGTCGTTTAATCAGACGGTGACCGTGACCGGGCGACTCTCGTCGAGTAATCCGAATCTGCAAAACATTCCGATCCGTAGCGAAGAAGGCCGGCGCATTCGGGAAGCGTTCACGCCCGAACCAGGGCAGATCCTCCTGTCCGCCGATTACTCACAAATTGAGTTGCGGTTGCTCGCCCACCTCAGCGGGGACCCGGTGCTGATGGAATCGTTCCAGCAAAATCAAGATGTCCACGCGCGTACCGCCTCGGAACTTTTTCAGGTGCCCATTCCCGAGGTGTCGGCGGATCAACGCCGTCAAGCCAAGACCATTAACTTTGGCATTATCTACGGCATGGGCGCGCTCCGCCTGGCGCGGTCGCTGGGCATTCCGACCAAGACGGCGCAGACCTACATCACGCAGTATTTCGCGCGCTATGGCCGCATCAAAAGTTATATGGACGGCATTGTTTCCGAGGGGCGCGAGCGTGGCTATGTGACCACGTTGCTGGGGCGGCGTCGCTACGTGCCGGAGTTGCGCAGTTTCAATCAACAACTGGCCAGTGCCGCCGAGCGCGCCGCGATCAACACCCCTATCCAAGGCACGGCGGCTGACTTAATCAAAATGGCGATGGTCGCCATTGATCGGCGACTCACGCACGAACAGTTACAGACGCGCATGCTCTTGCAGGTGCACGACGAACTCCTCTTCGAGGTACCGGAGCTGGAACTTGAACGAGTCAAAGCCCTTGTTCGTGAAGTAATGGAAGGGGTGATGTCGCTGCGGGTGCCGTTGCGAGTCGATATTGGCACGGGGCGGAATTGGGCGGAGGCGCATTAAAGAGTGGAGAGTGGAAAACTATCCTGGATATCCCTCTGTTTGTGCTTCGCACCTATCGCTTGGAGTGGGTGCTCGCCGGTTTGCGGAAAATTTTCACCATGATCGGCATCACCACGAAGAAGCCGTAGGGAAGAACAAGCACCAGGTACAGCAGCAGTAAGGCGAATCTGGCGAGCCAACTGTGTGCGAGGAAGCAGAGGATGAGGATGGCCACGATCAGCACCAGGTGTAATCCCGCCCACGCTCTGGTCACCGACGAGGAAGACGATTCAGACATAGCGGCGGAGTGTAGCCAGAGATCGACATTCTGACAAGCACGCGCTAGAACCGGCTGCGAGCAATTATCACCGAAGGAGGGAGACGATATGGACTATAGTGCCTATCAACATCTACTGATCGAGAAGAAAGACGGCATCGCGTTACTAACGATCAACCGCCCGGAGTCGCTGAACTCGACAAACTTCCGGTTACATTACGAATTGAGCAAAATTTGGTTGGATATCGCCGACGATGACGAGGTGCGGGTCGCGTTGATTACCGGCGCGGGGCGGGCCTTTTCCGCGGGTGGTGATTTCGAGGTCGTGGAAAAGGCGCAAGGGAATGCCGAAGTCGTTGGACAGATTATGAAGGAAGCGCGCGACATCGTGCACAATATGATTAATTGCGACAAACCGATCATTTCGGCCATCAATGGCGTGGCGGTTGGAGCGGGACTCGCGGTGGCGTTGTTGGCCGACATTAGCATCGCGTCGGAGAACGCGCGCTTCACCGATGGTCACACTCGCTTAGGCGTGGCGGCTGGGGACCATGCGGCGGTGATTTGGCCGTTGCTCGTGGGCATGGCCAAAGCCAAATACTATTTGCTCACCTGCGACATGCTCGACGCGAAAGAAGCGGAGCGGATTGGACTCATCAGCATGGTGCTGCCGCCGGACCAGCTCATGCCCAAAGCGATGGAAGTCGCCCGCAAGCTGTCCACTGGCGCGCAAACCGCGATCCGCTGGACCAAGCAATCGTTGAATCAATGGCTCCGCGCCGCCGCGCAGACCTCGTTTGATTATTCGCTCGCGCTGGAGATGTTGGGCTTCTTTGGCGCTGACATCAAAGAAGGCGTCAAAGCCATTCAGGAACGACGGGCGCCCGTGTTCCCGTCCGCGCAGGACAAGAAATGACCACGGCTGAAACCATCGCCGCGACATTGCGGCACGCGCTTGGGGCCACCGTGGTCACGGTCGAGGACGAAAGCGCGCTTCATGCTGGACACGCCGGGGCCGCCTCTGGCGGTGGACATTTTCGGGTGATCGTGGTCTCCTCACAGTTTGAGGGGAAGAGCCTCGTGGCGCGTCACCGGATGGTCTATGATGCGCTGGCCAATGAGATGCGACACGCGATTCATGCGTTGGCCCTGACAACATTGTCGCCAGACCAACGCATGCCGGAATGAACCGGCAAGAAGAGGGAAAGAGATGATTCTTGAAGTGGCGATCCTGACCATCAGCGGTGGTCGAGAGGCGGAGTTTGAAGAAGCGTTTCGCCGCGCCTCGCGCATCATCGCCTCCATGCCGGGGTATCTCGCGCATGAGCTACAGCACTGTCTGGAAGTGCGCAATAAGTATATGCTCCTCGTGCACTGGAACCGGCTAGAAGATCATACGGTTGGGTTTCGCGGCTCAGCGGAATATCAAGAGTGGAAACGGCTGTTACACCATTTTTATGACCCGTTTCCGACCGTGGAGCATTTCGAGAAGATTGACGTGTAAGTGATGAAGGAGGTGATGACACGGAAGTGGGCATGCGAGAAGGATTGAAACATTAGGCTGAAGATGTGATTGGCGTTCGTAAAGGAAACACAATCCGTCTGTGAAGAGAAGAGCGGTACTTGTCAGGCGGGAAGGAAGGAGCAGCAATATGCGAAAAAGAGGACAGGGATTTTGGGTATTGTGGGTCGCGGCGTTAGTGGGAATATCTGGTTGCGCGATGTCGGAGACAAAACGGCGCGGAACCATTGTTGGCGCGGTGATCGGCGCGGTGGCGCTCGGAGCCGGTGGGGCTGCCGTGGGTGGCGAGATTGGCGATGGCGACGATGACGAGCGCGGCGCGGCCGCGGGAATAGGCGTTGCCGCTGGTCTTCTGCTCGGTGGAGCGCTTGGCTATCTCTTGACCAGCGAGCCTGAAGCC
>JABFSC010000432.1 GCA_013140885.1 Deltaproteobacteria bacterium
AACCTGGACGGAGGGCGTCGGGGGAACTGCAATAGGTGGAACAAACGGCTCATCTTCTTGCGCAATGAAGACCAGGGGATATTTGCAAGGGATTGTTTCCTCAGCTTGACGACGATCAGGGACCAGTGAGGGCAGGACGCGAGACCGCCGTGCCCAGGGCGCAGTATGCTAGCAGTCGCTGATGAATCGGGGCTCTCCAATCGATTCGATAAAACCGGACAGAGATCGGGTACACGTTCTCTCTCGATTGTTTACCCTCTGCCTCCTCTCGTCGTGGGGCGCTGTCGCAAAGGTTACGAACCAGACCATCTGATGAAACGTTGGAACGGGGAAAATCCTACTAGTTGATAATAGAGAGGTCCTGTCGCACTTGCGACAGGACCTCATACGCGGACGGTAACCCGGTTGGGAAGCGCTTCACCACGCAGTGCGGCTATCTCTCAAGGCGCTGTCCACCGCGCGAGAAAGGAACGGAACGCCGTGAGCTACATCGAATTCGACAACATCGGGGGATTGATCGTGACGGTCCCCGACACGGGAGGCGATCTCTTCAACGTGGTCGTGATCTACGGCGGCCAGCACTACGCCAACCGGAGCTGGATGCAGAAGCAAACGCCCGTCGAGATCATGGACAAGGTGATCTGCGTCTTCGCCGAATACATGATGGCCTACGCGACCGTGATCACGAAGCTCGGTCCCTTCCTGGCCTCGCACAAGCTCAAGGCCACTGGCATAGCTGGTTCGAGCATCATGGGCTTCTCCGCCGGCGGCTACCCCACACTCGACGCGTACACGGCGACTCACAAGTTCATTGGCCTGATGGACCCTTCCTTCCGCCAGGCCCACCTGACGCGCATGTACTCGAAGAACGTTGCGATGCTGTGGGGCTCGGGCGGTCAGGTCTCCCTGTTCGGAGAGGCGGGCTTCAAGACGCTCGAGGCGGCAATCCTGAAGGGTGGCGGTTTCTCCGAGCGCCTGAAGCTCGCCCACGAGGATTTCCCCAGGGTCTTCATGCAGCGGTTCAAGTCGCGGTTGTTCTGAGCCCGCCTTCTGGCGGCCCGCCTCGGACAGGAATGAGGCGCGCCGCTCCGCCTCGTCGCTCCACACCTCGCTCAGGGGTATAGCAAGGCGCTGTCACCACGCTCAGTTATAGGAGAGCCCAATTATCCCTCTTAGTGAGCCAGGCAGCCCAAGCAGAAAACTGCTCTGTCGGAGTTAGCCTCCGGAGCCTATTCCTGGGTATTTCCCGATCAAGAAACGAAAAGTTGCCCAGGGCTGGGGATTGTTGCAAGCGAGTTTTACCAAGGGCGAGCAGGGGTGGGGGCGCCAAAATCCGCCGTACTGAAGTGCGGCCACTTCCCAGGCGTCGAGCAATCGCGGATTGACTGAGGCCCTTGGCGTGGAGTCGCTTGACCTGGGGATTTTTTTGACGGCGCGCTCCAGGTGTCCGAACTCTTCCGCATGCCCCAAGGAGAGGAAGAAGAAGGTCTTCTCCCACGGAGTGGCACGCCGCAAAGTGCCCGAGGGCAATCCCTCCGCGCGCGGCCAACTCGTGGCCGCGCGGGTTCCGCCAACCCGCACCATGGCGGCGATGCGGGGCCACGCGAGCAGTAGCCCCGCTCTCCCTCCCGCATCAGCTATTGCGGCTCAAAGCTCTACCCCATAGTAGGCACACCAAAACTCGACGATGGCCTGGACCAACGGAGCGGATTCCGGGATCAAGCCCGTGCCCGTATGCGGATCATACCGTTCGGCATAGTCCCGGGCGGCTTGGTAGGCCCAATAACCCGCCTCTTCCGCGGTCGCGGACAATATGCACCGCAGACTGTTTTCGAGGATCATGACGTGGCGATTTTGGAGCACCCGGATCGCTCCCCATCGTGAGGGCTCGTACACATTGTTCACCGCCTTGGCCTCAGTCAAGAGATCCTGAAGCAATCCGTTCTTTGCCGCCGTTGGTCGTTGGACATACCGCTCTAGTGGTCCAACGGATCGGGCGAGAAACGCTTTCTGCTCCCGCCAAGCGCTCACCTTCAGGTGGCGAGGGCGACCGCTGCGGGCTGCTTCGGCTACAGTGAGCCGTGTGAGGTGAAGGGCGAACCGCGCGGCACAGGTCAGGTCAACGCAGAGCGACTTCAGCGCGGTCAAGCGGGTGATGGGATAAGCCTCCCCATTCCGCAAGCCTTGCGCTGTGGCGGAAAGCTTGCGGAGCTTCACCAAGGTCGCTTTGTCGATCGGCCTCGTCATTTTTGTCATTCCTCATCCACATCGCTCATTGAAAGACACGGGACGCCTGAGCACGGGTTTGGTGCGTACCCGAGGTCACTTCGAATTGTGGATCGGCCGAGGCAGCCGCCTCACGCGCCATCGAACGTCTGTAATTCGGGGTAGTCCTCGAGCAGATAGCGGTTGGTCAGGTCAGCGATCAAGTCCTCGCGCCCAGAGCGGTCGAGCGCGTCCAGATCCCATCCTCCCTCGCGATACAGCAACCGCTCCAGTTCGAGTTCGGGATACAGTCCGACCTCGTTCCCCCCGACGTAGAAATCACGGCCGTTCACATTCGCTGCGGCGTCTGTGCAGAGCCAGATCACGAGCGGGGCCACTTTTTCCGGTGTGACGACCTCTGGCGAGATCGGGATATGCGCACGATGGCCGAACCAATAGCGGCCCAGCGCCTTTAAGACTGGCAGAAATCTGCTGAGATTCACGCCTTCGAGAATCGTCGTGGTCGCACGTGGCCGGACGGCATTGCAGCGGACGTTGAACCGGCCCAGTTCCTTCGCGACCGCGCGCGTCAGACCGATGATCCCTTCCTTGGCGGCGGAATAGTTCGCTCCAAAGACCCGACCCAAACCGGATTCCGAACCGGTGTTAATGATCACGCCACTGCGTTGTTTGCACAGGATCGGGCTGGCGAACCGGATGGTGCCGAACGTCCCTTTCAGGTGTACGGCCATCATCCGGTCCCAGTCGTGTTCCGTCAGCTCGTACACCGGGAGGAAATTGGTAATGCCCGCGTTATTGACGAGAATATCCAGGCCCCCGAAGGCCTGGAGCGCGGTGTTCACCAGGCGCTCGGCTCCCTGGAACTCCGCGACATTGTCCAGGTTGGCAACCGCCTCGCCGCCCGCGGCGCGGATCTCGTCGACCACCGTGTTGGCGACCGGCTCACCATTTTTCACGGCGATATCATTGACGACCACTCTGGCGCCCTGCGCCGCGAACAACCGTGCTTCGGCGCGTCCGATTCCGGCGCCACTGCCAGTGACAATCGCGACTTTCCCCACCAAACGGTTTTGCCTATTGTCTTCAGCCATAGTGTTTCCTCTCTGAGAAGTTGTTGAAAAACCCTTCGACAAGCTCAGGGTGAACGGAGGGGGACTGAGAAATAGAGAAGCTTGCCCGTTCGTGCTGAGCTTGTCGGAGCACGAGTATGCTGGTTGAGACGGTCTCCGAGGAATCGATCAACAGCTGCTAAACTCCACTTGGAGTCCGTTGCTAGGTGCCCCCATCTATGTTTCCTCGCGTGTTCAATACAACACGTTCTGTTCCTTGAGCGTAGCGATCTCCTCGTCTGAGCAGTGCAAGAGGTCACGCATAATGGCATCGGTATCCTCACCGAGGAGGGGCGCGGGTTTCCGCACGCCGTTGGGGCCGTTGTGTAAGCGCCAGGGAATACCCGTGTGCGTTTGCATGCCTACTGCCGGATGCGGCAAGCGCGTAAAAAACCCCCGCGCGTTGAGATGCGGATCTTCCGCCAGATCTTGACTATTCATGGACGGAAACGCGGCGACCCCCACGGCTTGCAGGACCCGCGTCACGTCCCATTTGCTCCGCTGGACCGTCCACGCCGTGAGCAGTGCTTCCAAGGCGTCTTCGTGGGCTTTCCGATCCGCTGCCGTGCGAAATCGTGAATCTGTCACAAGCTGTGGGTGTCCGATGGCGTTGCACATGGCTTGCCACTCGGCTTCGGTCCCACAGGCGATGGTGACCCACTCGTCTTCGCCAGCACAGCGAAAGCAATTATGCGGAGACATCCACAGATCACGATTGCCCATGCGCGGTGGCTGCGTCTTGTTCATCGCATACTCCATCCACCCTTCAGGCATCAGGGCCGCCACCGCCTCCCACAACGACACATCAATCGCCTGTCCTTTCCCGGTGCGTTGCCGTGCCGCGAGCGCGGCGCACACCGCCACTGCGGCATTAATTCCGGCATTCGGATCTCCGTAGGACAGCCCAAGTTCCCGTGGCATACCCCCCGTGTAGCCACTCAGTGATGAGAGCCCCGTCAGCGGTGCGACGGCCGGTCCATACCCCATATACTTGCTCTGCGGACCCGTATGTCCATAGCCACAGATGGACGCCATGATGATATCCGGCTTGATCGCTTTCAGTACGTCATAGCCTAAGCCGAGTTGTTCCATCACACCGGTCGCAAAATTCTCGATGACCACATCACTCTGCGCGATCAGGCGTTTCGCGAGGGCGATCCCTTCTGGCTTTCCCAGGTTCAGGAGGAGGCTTTTCTTGCCTTGGCTCCACTGGTTGAAGTAGCCAGAATGGTTGACGTGGGGTGCCATTCCCGTTGGCACCATGGGTAAGCGTCGCGCCAGATCTGGCCGTGTGTGCGATTCAATCTTGATCACTTCCGCGCCGAGATGGGCCAAATGCATCGCCGCGAACGGACCAGCCCAGACCCAGGTGAAGTCCGCGACGCGTACGCCTGCGAGAGGAAGGCGAGCAGTTTGGGGTGCGGAGTTCGGAGTCGTAGGGAGGGAAGGTGAAACCTGAACCGTGGAACGGGAAACCTCGTCGTTATGCTCTCCAAGGAGTGGCGCTGGCCGACGAATCTTCCACCACGGGTCATGCAACTGATACGGAGGTCCTAAGTGTGTCAGCGTACCGGCCTGTGGGTGCGTGACGTCGACGAAGAATTGACGGGCGCGCAATTGCTCTTGTTCCGGCAGTTGGGACATGGTGAAGACCGGCGCGAAACAGATCCGGCGTTCTTGCCCAGCGCGCCACAGGTCACTGACTGTCCACTCCTTGATCCATTCATCCAGATACGGCTTGAGGACATCCCAGTTCTCGGCGCGCATGAAGCCATCTTGGAAAATCTCCCAACTCGCCCACTCGGGGTTGCCCATGAGTTCGACTAAACGGGTCCACTGGTCAGGCTCGGGAATCACCAGGAAAATGAGCCCATCCTTGCATTCATACATGCCCCACGGGTAGAGCAACCGTTGTCCCAGGCGTGAGGCCACTTTACCCATGTAGGTATAGTAGATGAAGTTCTGCTCCAGGAAGGACGCAACGTAGGCTTGTACTGACAAGTCGATGTGCTCACCGCACCCAGAGACGAGGGATTGATAATACGCCCCAAGAGTGACCGTCGCCGCGGCGAGCGCGCCCTGAAAATCCGCGTGATGGCCGAAGGCTTTGAGCGGTGGTAACGCGGGGTCGTCCAATGCGCCAGGACTCAGCCACGCCCACCCGCCACCATGCGCCATGGTGATCTCATGCGCCCGGTAGTCTTTATACGGACCGGTAAGACCGAACGGCGTCACCGAGCACATGACCAGACGCGGATTGAGCGCGCGAAACGTGTGGTACTCAATGCCCAACTCCGCCATGTGCGCTGCCGGATAATTATGGATGAGGATCTCGGCATTCGTCACCAGTTGTCGCAGCCGTTCCTGTCCCGCTGGCTGTCGCAGATCAATCGTCACACTGCGTTTATTGGTGTTCAGCGCCAGGTACAACCCGCTTTTTTCTGGATGCGGCGTCCCACCGGGAAATGGGCCGCGTTGCCGCGCCGCATCACCGAGCGGTTCCTCGACCTTTATGACATCGGCGCCCAGGTCCGCCATGAGTTTGGCGGCATACGCTGCCGACACCATGTTGCCCAGTTCGAGTATCCGTACGCCTTCGAGTCCCTGCATAGTCATGTTCCTTTCTGTTGTTTCGCAACGCCGGGGCATTCGTGAAAAGTGACGCTTACGGGTAACTGACCCCAGACGTCAACATACTCATAACGGAAGTTGCTGATTCCATATACTTCCCGCATGACTTACCTCCATGTGCCGCAGGAATCACCGCAACGCTTTGGCGCATGTTGGAATGGCATCCTGTGGCAATCATGCAAAACGGGTTGCGAATCCCAGTTGGATGGCCTGCTTCGGTCTCCTTTCTTTACTGTATGCAGCACAGTGCAGTAATATCCCCGTTGGTAAAGCTGAGTGCTGAATCGGAGGAAGAACTCATGGCTGAATTGACGATTCTCGTGGAGAAGCATGTCGCCGTGCCGATGCGTGACGGTGTCGTCCTGCGCGCCGACGTGTATCGCCCTGCCGCCGCAGGTACGTATCCCGTGCTGCTGCAGCGCACTCCCTACAATAAAAACTTGAACGTCATCTCGACCATGCTGCTTGACGTTATGCGTGCCGCTGGTGAAGGATATGTGGTCGTGATTCAGGATTCGCGTGGACGGTATGCCTCAGAGGGAGAGTTCTACACCTTCCGCGA
>JABFSC010000194.1 GCA_013140885.1 Deltaproteobacteria bacterium
TTCCCAAACTGCTCGTCTAGGTGGCCGTTCAGCTGCATGAAGTAAAACGTGAACTGCGTGGCCAGTGCCGCGTTGTCTTGCGCCAGCGTCGCCAGCAGGGCGGCTTTCGGGTCGGCCTGCTGCTCCTTGATAGCGCGCAATTCCGTCAGTTGCGCGTTTGTCAACTGAGCTTCCTTCGTGAGGTGGTCGATCCCGTGCAAGACGGTGCCCATGAACGAGAGTTGCAGCGCGGCATACGCCCGACCATCAGTGGCGAAATCACTCTTTAAGCGACTGTGGATCGACGTCCACAGATGGCGGTGGAGCCACACGGCGATCTCCTTGAGCGTGTCGATATGCAGGTCGCCGTTGCATTTGCTGTGCAGCCGACCCACGATCTGGAGCCACTCATTGACCGTGCCCACGGGCGGAATCTCCTGCTCCTGGGCCGCGGCCGCCAGCAGGTGCATGAAGTCGGGCGGCGTGAGGTCGGGCAGTTCGTTACCACGCATGAGTTCGTCGAACGCGGGAGCAATCTTCCCGGCGAAGGCCCGACACTTGGACTGCGCCGCTGGCGCGAGGGTGGCGGAGAATTTGGTGAGTTCCTCGACGATGGCATCACCCAGCAAGCGCACCTCGAGATCGCGATTGAGGTCCGGGCGGGTCGGATCGTTCTCCCGACGAGTGAAGAGGCGTTGGATGATCCCGGAGAACAAGTTCTGGCCTAACCCGCCAACGGCCCCAGCGGCACCAGCCAGCAACGCGGCCCCTGTCATTGCCTCCGAGAGCAAGGTCGGCAGCAGCACCCCAGTGCCAATCGCGGCCACGCTCAGCAGCAGATGCTGCGTGGCCGGGTGTAAAGAGGGTGCGGGTAGAGGGTTATTCATCGCCAGCACTTGCTTTCAGGGGTGCTGCGAGAGTTCTGGCAGATTCGCGGCGGGGAGTCTAGCGGTTGGGGGATGGGAAGCGAGGCGCCGGGGAGGTTCTATGGAACTCGTCGGATCGAGCGTGAGTGGAGCGTACCCGACGGGACTATGCGACTTTCAACGGGCGCACTGGCACCTGGAGAACCGTCAGAGGTTTTTGTTTGGAGCGCGCCGTCTTTTCCATCGCTTTGACAACGTCAGCCTTGAAGTATTGTTCTCCGCACGCGTCACAGACGCCCGTGGGCACTTCCGTAATCACGGTTATGAGGTCCTTGCCCCACCGATAATCGACCGTCACTTTTCGCTCGGCAACCGCACCACCGCAAAAATGACACTTGTGATACCTTCTTTTCATAGTCCTATTTTTCTCTCCGCCGATGATAGTTGTCCACCCACTTCCCTGGTCGTCGCGACGGATCGTAGACGGTAATCAGCAACACTTCTTCTGGAAACTGCTTGAGCGCGCAGACCGCGTGCACCGGTCGTCCCGCGGCAAATCCCACAACCAAGCAACTCGCCCCACGGGGATCATCCGGGTAATCTTCCACCAGCGCACAGGAGCCGAGGGCCTGTTCCAACTCGGCAGTGGAGAGTTGGTCCGCTTGTCGCTCCCTCTCGGCGTGAATTGAAAGGGTGTATTTCCCTTGTCGCGCCAAACGGCGAATGGTGGAAACTCGGCTTTTTGCCATGCGCGTTCTCTCAACTCGCGGCCACCGCACTCATTCGTTTCCCCTGCCGTCCTTCGCCATCCGCGTCAACATTTCGCAACTCCCAATCCGCATTCCTCTATTCGCCAACAATGACTCCACCTCAAGAGTCCGCTATGAAGGTTCTGGCAGATTCGCGACGGGGAGTCTAGCGATTGGGGGCTGGGAAGCGCGGCACTGGGGATGTGCTATGCGACTCGGAGGGAGTAAGAGGAAAAGGAATTTGTTGACTCATATTAGTTGTTCATTGTTCTCGGAAGGGGATCACGTATGACACTCGTAAAGATTCTCAGCTCAGGGCAGCTCACCTTACCCGCCGAGCTGCGTGAACAGTTCAACCTTGCGGAAGAAGGGTATCTCGAAGCAAAGGTCACGGCGGAAGGGATTCTCCTCAAACCGGTGACGGCGAGTGAACGACAGCAGGCGGGAGACGCGCTCGTGCGGTTGCTGAGTCGTGTCCATGCGCAACAGCCCGCTAGTGACTTGTCCGCGGAAGAGCAAGAAGAACTGATCGCCCACGAGGTCAAAGCCGCCAGGGCGGAGGAGCCCCACCGTGATGCTCAAGGTGGTGTTTGACTCGACGACGCTGGTAAGCGCTTTTCTGCGCAAGGGGGGCGCGACCGGGGCGCTCCTGGAACGGGCAGTGCAGGGGGAGTATGAGCTGTATCTGTCCGAGGTAATCATCGAAGAGACGCGCCATGTGTTACTGAACCGCGAACACCTGCGGTTGCACTTTTCGTACACGAACCTCGATGTCGAGGAGTACGTCACCTTGCTCCGCGCCTCTGTTCGCTTGGTCTCGAACCTACCCACCATCACCGTTTGCCGCGACCCCAATGATGACATTATCATCGCGACCGCCATTGCGGCGGGGGCGTCGCATCTCGTGGCCAGAGACAAAGACCTCTTGACCCTGGTGACGTATCAAGGCGTGACCATCCTCGCCCCAGAGGCATTCCTCCGGCTTCTTCGTGAGCGATATCCCGCGTGAACAGTCCTTCTTCCTGACTGCGACACCAGACCGAACTCGTCCGATTCCCCTTCCGCACCTTAGGTGCTCGCGGCAATCGCGCTGAGCCAACAAGCGATAGGGGACCTTGGTGAGTCTTCACAACGGTTCCGTCCCTTCATTGAGAATCGCCACATAGCGGTCGTAGGCAAACACGCGGTTGCGGCGTTGCCCGGTCAGTTCACGAACGATGCCGAGTTTCACTAACACGGCCATGCCTTTTGTCGCGGTCGGAAACGAGAGGCTCGCGCGGCGGCAGACTTCGTTGAGCGTCACGATTGGTCGTTCACTCAGCACCTGAAGCAGCCGCAAGGGACTCGAGGCCGCGCGCCCAAGCGTGTGCACCCGCTCCCCATCCTCCTTGAATAGCAGCACCAACCGCCGTGCTGTCTGCACCGCGTTGGCGGCGGTCTGCTCCACACCCTCCAGAAAAAAGTCCAGCCAAGATTCCCAATCACCCTCGACGCGCACCCGATCAAGGAGACGATAATACTCGGCGCGGTGCGGCTTGAAGTAGAGGCTCAGATAGAGCAGCGGTTTGGAAAGTACCCCGCCGTGGTGCAGGATGAACGCGATCAGGAGTCGCCCGATACGCCCATTGCCATCTAAAAACGGGTGGATGGTCTCGAATTGCACATGCGCGAAGGCGGCTTTCACCAGCGTGGCGTATGGAGTGTGTTCGTCATGGAGGAAGCGTTCCAGGGCGGCCATGCAGTCTTCAATATGAGCCGGCGGTGGCGGCACGAAATGCGCGTTCCCCGGTCGCGTCCCGCCGATCCAGTTTTGCGTGCGTCGGAATTCACCGGGCGCTTTTTCACTGCCTCTGCCGCGCGAAAGCAATTCCGCGTGCATCTCGCGGATCAGGCGATTGGAAAGCGGAAAGCCACTGTTGAGCCGCGCCATGCCATGCTCAAGCGCGGCGACGTAGTTCGAGACCTCCACCACATCATCAAAAGGCGCACCAGGCGCTTCTTCCAGTTCAAACAGGAGCAGATCGGTGAGCGACGACTGCGTCCCTTCAATCTGAGAAGACAAAACCGCTTCGCGCCGGACATACGCGTAGAGAAACAGGTTCGGGTCGGGCAGCAACAACGTGATGCTGCTATCCAACCGACCGAGCGCCAGAGTCGCGCGTTCGACCAGCCGTTGGCGGGTGTCGGAGAAGTCCACGGGTGTTTGCGGTGGCAGCGGGTGCGGAATGAACGCGCGCACTTGCTCGCCACCGACACTGGTGATTTCGTACTCTCCTGTCATTCCTCGTTACATGGCTGGCCAATTCTTATTAAGGATAGTTGAATAAGCGAATGCCTTATTAAAGGAAACAGGGGAAAACTTTAATAAGCGGGAGAAGGAGCGGGAAAGGTCAGTTGAAGGAGCCAGGGTCAATGCACTCGCAGACTACAGCGCGGAGCCGTCGTCCGCGTGATCTCGCGCAACCATTCCCCCCCTATCTCTCCAAAAAGCAAGCCCTTTTTGATGAGCAAGCCTCGCCGCTTATCCAACATGCACAGCAGGGCGTTGCGTTGGGTCAGGTTCCGCTTGGCGGAGAATTTCGCGGGTGACCGGCGCGGTGTACCCTTCCCCGAACACCAGATACTTGAGCAGATAGGTGATCGGATTTCCCTCTGTCCAGCCAAAGTAAATATGAGGGATGAGACCGGTCGTATCGCGAAGATGCAGCAGGAAGGCCGCGATGGCATTGGGAACCGCAGTGCAGTGGGCGCGTAGCACGCGATACCCGCCGACTTCCACTCCCGTGACGGTCATGGCATCGGCGAATTCCGAGGCGTCGTCCACATAAATCTCGAGAAAGATCACCGGGTCGCCGGCGGGAATGTGATTGTCGTGGCGTTGCTCCGCTTCCTTCAAGCGATACTCCGTGGTGTCACCAGCATCAAGTTGATTGGCGATGATACGAAGCGGCCCAGTCCCCATCGCCGAGATGAACGTCTGGGCCGTCTCATCAATGTCGATGCGTTCCACCCGTAATTCCGTCGCGCGGATCACACGCGAGAGCAGCGAGGTGCACACGATGGCGCCAATAAAGCCAAGCGCGATCTGCAACCCTTCCGGTTGGGCGTGGATGTTGACGACGGTCGTGTACACAAACACCAACGCAATGAGCAAGAACGCCCACCCCTGCCAGCCTTGTCCTCGGGTCGCCAAGGCCACGGCAATCGCCGCCGAACTCATCAGCGCCAGCACGCCGGTGGCATACGCCCCACCTTGCGCGTTGACATCGGCATCGAACAGCACGGTCACGAGAAAACAAATCCCCGTGAACACCAAGACTAACGGGCGCGTTGCTCGTGCCCATTCTGGGGCCATGCCGTAGCGCGGCAAATACCGCGGCACGATGTTCAACAACCCCGCCATCGCCGACGCGCCGGCGAACCAGAGAATCAAAATGGTACTGAGATCATAGACAGTGCCAAACACATCGCCGAAGAACTGATGCGCCAGATAGGCGAGGGCGCGCCCATTGGCTTTTCCCGCCGCCTGTTCCGCCGTGGCCGGTTGGAACTCGGCGACGGGAATCAACGTCGTCGTGACAACGCTGCTGCCAATCAACAGCACACTCATAATGAGCGCCGCCGCGGCCAGGAGTTTTTTGGCGTTGCGAATACGTCCGGTCAAATGCTCCGGGGTATCCGTCTCATCGCCACGCACGAGTGGCATCACCACCACGCCCGTCTCGAAGCCGGACAACCCCAGCGCGAGGTTCGGAAACAGCAGCATCGCCGCACCGATCATCGCCAGGGTATTGCCATACGCCTGGAACAATCCCACTTGCCAGTTCCCGAATGCGTGCGGATGACGCAGCAGTTCCACGAAGCCGAATCCAAGGACGATCACATTCAAAAGGATATAGAGGATGACAATCCCAACGGCGATGTTGATCGCTTCGGCGAATCCCTTGAGAAAGACCGCGCCAAGGGCGGCGATGAGGACAAGCGTGACCGCGACACGCTGATGAAAGAAGGCGGGGGCATAGGGATTCTCCGCGAGATGCGCTGTCGCGTCGGCGGCCGAGAGGGTGATCGTAATGATGAAGCTCGTGGCCGCGAAACCCAGCAAACACAGCACGAAGAGTTTTCCACGCCAGTGCGGCAGCAAGTTTTCCAGCATCGAGATGGACCCATCCCCGTGCGGACTCGCTTCCGCCACCCGGTTGTACATCGGCAACGCGCCAAAGAGGGTCAACAGCACCAAGACCAGGGTCGCAAGAGGTGAGAGCGCACCGGCCGCGAGGAACGCGATCCCCGGCTGGTAGCCCAGGGTCGAGAAGTAATCGACCCCGGTGAGACACATGACTTTCCACCACGAGTGCTGATGCTCGCTCTCGGTGGCATGGGGGCCTGCGATTTTTTTCCGATATCCCTCAAGCAACCAGAGCGTGAGGCGGCGACGGGCGCGGAGTGGGAACAGTGTAGTTTCAGCCATAGGGGTTGAGAGATTTCGGAAGATGCGCGGGCCGAACAGGTAACCGGCTGGTGCTACAACGCGGCGGGAATCCCCTCTTCCACGCCCATCGCCACCTTGAAGATCCCTTCCTGCGCCGCGCGGAATTTCTCACACCATGTTTTCAAGGCCGTGCGGATTTTCTCTTGTCGCTCCGGGGTTGTCGCGTATTCGCGGACGAGGTCATACACGGGATCGCCATGCGCTTCGGCTTCGTCCATGTGGGCATAGAAGAATTCAAGCTGACTCCGGCTGAGTCCGTATTTTTCGCTCAGCGCTTCGACTAATCGTTCCATCGAATGTTCGCGGCGGCTCTCTCCACCAATCGACATCGCGGCCAACGTCAACAACCCATACTCCCGCCGCCCCAGCTCAATGGTCCAATTGACATACTCAATCGCTTCCTTCTCCACTTTTGGGTGAGCCAACTCTTCCGGGGTCG
>JABFSC010000460.1 GCA_013140885.1 Deltaproteobacteria bacterium
CCGCGCCCGAACTCGTCGCCCTACACGGCCACTAAACATGCGCTCACCGGTCTGACCAAAGCGACCGCGTTGGATGGGCGCAAATATAACATCGCGTGTGGGCAGATTGATATTGGCAACGCGGCCACTGAGCTGACCGCGCGCATGAGCCAAGGCGTTCCGCAGGCGAATGGCCAAATCGCCGCCGAACCGGTGATGGATATAGAGCACGTCGCCAATGCCGTGCTCTACATGGCCAATCTCCCGCTGGGTGCCAACGTCCTGACCATGACGGTGATGGCGACCAAAATGCCCTTTGTGGGACGAGGGTAATTGGCAGCGCGCGGTTCTCAGCTCACCCAACCCGTTTAGCCCACCACGCCCGCAGTCGGTCCGGTACACTCCGCGTCACCGGCTCGACCGTCACCGACCGCAGCGTGTACCGCGCTGGGACATCAAGCGGAGTCATCATAAAAAGAATCTCCGCCGAGTCCTTCATGGTTTCTGGGTCCGTGGCCGGGGCAAGCTTCGGCAGTGTGAGCGACACGGTCTGCCATTCCCCCATCACCGGGCGGACGGGCGTCTGCACGAGAGGTTCCGTTATCGATGCCTTCCCCCACGCCCGTGGTGGTTGTCCTCGGAGGTCCATGAGTTCATCAATCCGGAGTTCGAGTTGAATATGCACCCCCTCCTCGAACGGTGCACGTCGGAGGGGAAAAAAGAAGACGCGCGGCTCCGGTCCTTCCGCTTGATCGCATTCCGGGCTGCTGATCGCTTGTATGGACGCGGAGCCCGTCTCCTCATCTGGAGCAATCGTGACACATTTTCCCCGAAACCATTGGTTCAGTGTCGCTCCCGGCTGCGTGCGAAGACTGCCGATGTCATACGCGCGGTGCGACTCCCACTGGCGCGCGACAAAAGCTAGGTAGGTCTCGATTTTGCGTGTCAGCGTTTCCGTCAGCGCTGGGCTCACCGGCAGTGCTGCTTGTTCGGTGGGATCGACATGGAGATCATACCCGAGGATCGGTCCCTCAAGGACACGGCGCACGTATTTTTTCTCCGTCGTCTCTATCACGCCAATAGCGTCGCCGGTAACGGAATTGAGCAGCATGGCGAAATCTCGCCCAGGCTCTCCCTCATCCAACATGTTCCTTCCCACCCAGCTCTGGGGAAGCTGGAGCCCCACGTGTTCGAGGATCGTGACCGGAATATCGACCGGCTGAAAAAGTCTGGTATCGTGCTTCCCTCCCGCGCCCCCAGGAATGAACGCGAGAACCGGAATGCGCATGCTGGGTTCATAGACATGAAATCCATGGCCCCATTCCCCAGCCTTTTCTTCTGGAAAGATTTGGCCGTGGTCGCCCAAAACGATAACGAGCGTATCCTTGAGGCGTCCGTCTCGTTCCAGTTGCTGGGTGAACTCCTCGACCTTTTGCGCGACCGAGTGATGACACCCCAGATATTGTTCGCGTGGAGACGATGACAGTGGTCCGGCGACGTAGTCATACGGCATGTGGCATTCCGCGGTCCACGCCATGATGAATTGAGGTTGCGCGTGACGGACGCCGTGCTCAAGCTTCTCCGTCACCCGCTTGAGAACCGTCGCCACGTCGCCCTGTCCCCACGTCAACGGCTGTCCACCAGACACCAATTCGACCTGCTTCATTCCCGCGGTTTTCAGGACAACTTCATAATTGTCGTATACCGGATTCATCGCGGCGTAGTACGTGGTCTCATAACCCTGCTCACCAAGAAGGCGTGGAAGGAGGGCCATGCGCTCAACGTTGTATTTATTGATCGACCACGCCGCGGTGATGTGAGTCGATGAAGGGTAGAGCCCAAAAAGTAAGGCCTCCAGAGTTTTGACCGAGCGGGGATCGTGGGCATACACCCGATCAAAATGCACGGCGCGGGGAAACCCACGGTCGAACAGTGAACCCGCTTGCCAGCGAATCGACTCTAGCACCAGGAGCACCACATGGGGCTTGGGCTTTGTCGGAGAAGTCAACCTCTCCGGGTTTCGTCGCTGAGGCGGCTGTAAGACGGCAAGGGTGGCGGGATCAAGAGGGGTTCGCAAGAATGAACGCGCAGACTGCTCACGAAAGAGCGGGGCTACGAGCGCGAGCTGCGTCGTTGAGGTTGGGGCTTGAAAGGTACCAAGGAGGCCGATGGTTCCGAGCCCCACGAAGACAGGACTCAGTCTTCCGGGGGATCCCCACCGCTGACGCGCTCCGCTCTTGGCGAAGAGATAGAGGCCATACACCACCCCCCAGAGGATGGGGACCCCCACCGCGAACACCAGGAGTTGCAAAAGCACGGTCGGTGAGGTTGTCGCGGTGTAAAGCATGGCGGGTTCTGAGATCAGCCTGCCCAACATCGGATACGAAAACGGCGTCCCAGCGACAAGCCACGCCCCAATCACCAGCCACGAAAGCATCACCAGGACCACAGTTCCCCATGCAAGTCCAGAACGAAGCCAGCGTCGGGCGGAGCATTGCAAGAGCATTGCGCTCACGAGCACGGCCACCGCTATTTCAGGAATGAGCGCGAACACATCCGCGCGTTGCAGATCTCGTCCGTGGGCCCAGAAGAGGCCCAGGAGCAGCAATGCTTTCTGCATCGGGAGTGTCCACACAAGCGCAAGCATAAGGTGATATTGATTATCCTCCTTTGGCCTTCATGGAAAGTCCAACGTGCGTCAGGTCACAGGTGGCATTGGCTTTCGTTGACAGTCGCTAGGGCGCGCAGCTACATTCCGGGGTAATGTCTTCCCCCCCCGCTTCAACGGATCCAGCCCCGCGTCGCCAATTCTCTTACGCGCTCCGAGCGTTACGACACCGCAATTTCTGTTTGTTCTTCATCGGCCAGTTCATCTCGCGCACGGGCTACTGGATGCAAGGCATGGCCTTGGGGTGGCTGGTGTACCGACTGTCGGACTCCCCATTCATGCTGGGACTGTCCTCGTTCGTCGGACAAATCCCGGCGGTAATTCTGGGCCTCTTCGCTGGAGTCGTCGCCGATCGCTTCAGCCGCTACAGAGTGTGTCTCTGCACGCAAGTGTTGTTCATGCTACAAGCCCTCACCTTGGGCGTACTGACGTTGAGTGGGACCGTCGCTGTCTGGCAGGTGCTGTCCCTCGCGTTGCTCGCCGGGGTGTTGCTGACCTTCGAGATGCCAGCACGGCAAACCTTTTTGCAAGAAATCGTCCCCAAGGAAGACTTGACCAGTGCCATTGCCTTGAACTCGGCGTTGGTCAATGCCGCGCGGATTCTCGGGCCAGCTCTTGCCGGGTTACTAGTTGCCTCCTTTGGTGAAGGTGCGTGTTTCACGATTAACGGGATCTGTTACCTCGCCATTATCGGTGGGTTCTGGGCGATGCGTCTACCCAAAGAAACGCCCCCTCCTCCGCCCACGACATCAACCTGGGCGTTCATCCGTGAAGGTGTGACCTACGCGGTCCACACGCCAGCGATTCGCTTGCTCTTACTGTTGATCGCGCTCCTGAGTCTGCTCACTACTCCGTACACGGTGCTCATGCCCGTGTTCGCGAAAGACATTTTGCATGGAGGACCCGGCGCGATGGGTACGCTCATGGGCGCGGCGGGCGCGGGCGCGGTCGTGGGGGTCTATTTTCTGGCGCGGCAGCGGAACACCAAAAATCTCGGACGGTTTATCACCTTCGCCCTCTTACGTTTAGCCGTGGGACTGATTCTCTTTTCGTGCTCGCGTAACTTCTGGCTTTCGCTCCTCCTGTTGCCATTGGTGGGATCGGGGTTCATGGTCCCAATGTCATCGGCGAACACGTTGTTACAAACCCTGACCCCAGCACCCCTGCAAGGGCGCGTTATGAGTCTCTTTCTGATGATGTTCATGGGTGCCCCTCCCATCGGCAGCTTGCTGGCCGGAGCGCTCGCGCCACACATTGGCGCGCCGCTCACCGTCGGAATGACTGGCGTTGCGTGCCTGGGAGCAGCCGGATGGTTTTGGCTGAAAGTGCCGTTGCTTGAACAAGCAACCTCCGCCCAGGAAGAGCGGGACGAACAAGCAACACTGCGGGCAGCCGAGGCTACCCGCGGTTAGGGGAAGGTGTCAGCGTCCAATCGGACAGAATGCCGCGTCCCCAACTTGCGCGCGGGTGGCATCATCCACATCCGTGCGGAAGGTGGCATGCACGCGATTGACCAAGGCCGAGAGCGCAACGGTCATGCACAACTCCAGCAACTCTTCGCGGGGAAACCGCGCTTCGAGTTCCGCGTATAAGGCGTCACTCACTCGGTTCTCTCGCGTCAGCACTTCGGAGTACCGCAGCACCAAGCGATCCGTCTCATCGAACGAAGGACACGCATCTGGGTTCGCCATCGCCGCCATCTCGTCATCCGTCAATCCGACGCTCCGACCGAGCATCACATGAGTGGGGACTCAATAATGACAGGAATTGACTTGCGAGGCCCGCAGATACGCGAGTTCGCGCAGGCGTGGAGACAGACGGGGGTTCTGATACAGCGCCCCGCCTATGCTCGTCAGCCCGGCCAGGAACCCGGCATGATTCCCGAACAGTTTCATCACGTTGAGCACCGGCGCGTCGGCACCGGCGAAGCTCGTATAGAGCGCTCGGACCTCTTCCGAAGCCTGTTCAGGTTCAACTAATGGGATACGTGGCATAGTGTCTCCAGTTCCGAGTGTGTCGTTTACGCCCGGGCTTGCGCCACCGTTGGGTTCATCAGCGCGCAGGCTTCATTGATCCAGGTAATGCTTGACATCTCATCCTGCACCAGCGAGCGGAGTAACTCCTTGCTCTGCTGATCCTCTTGAATCTGATCAATGACGTCCGTAATGAAGCTCAGGACCTTTGCCGGGTTATCAAGCCGCTCGGTCGCCACCAATAGCTTCTGGGCGTCCGTTTTGTCCTTCGTCGTATAGGTGGCTAAATCCTTTTCGCGACGCTCGGCCGGAACGGTGCATTGAGGCACTCCACCGAGTTCACGCAGCCGTGCTTCGAGCACCTGGGCGTGGTAGGCTTCGCGATGTTGCACCGCGCGCAGCCCACCTCTCACGCACTCTTGGTCGCTCACCGCGATCCACTGGTTCAGATAGTCCGCCGCGAAATTCTCCGCGCACCGGAATTCGTCCAACAGGTGCATAATCATCTCGCGCTCGGTCGCATGGGGCTTACCGTTGAAGACATACTGCCCCTTGCCGTTGCCGATTTCCCGCATTTGCGCCTCGAACAGGTCGTCCGAGATGAGTCCTTTGCGATACGCCTTCAGTAGTTGCCGCGCCTCGAAATCCGCTGTTGCCATGATGGTCTCCTTTCGTCGTCAGTTATTTCGTCAGTTATTGTTATGAAGTCCGTCGTCACTGCTACGTCGATTGGTTTTTTCTTTTCGCGGTGGGGTCCTCCTTCCCTAATCCGGGGAAATAAATTCCCAGGATGCTATCGGGCGAGAAAAAGCACGCCTTACATTTTCATCAGCAACTCGATCAGCGTCTTACAGTCCTTCTCCGAGAGTCTGAGGTTATGACCGGTAATCCGCTGGTCCGCCTGACCGTGCAGTTGTCGTCCCTTTTCTGTCAGGGAGATGTAGACCACTCGTTGATCGTCCGCTTGTCGTTCCTTGCGCACCAAGCCCTTATCCACCATTTTGTTCAGCATGCGAGAGACATTGGGACTGTCATCAATCAGTGTCTTGCGCAGGTCGTTGACGGTCATCTTGTCCGTCGTGGCGGTATCAAGGTAGTGCAATACGCCGAGCTGTTCACGGCTCACATCGAGGTCTTTCAGTTGTCGCTCGACAAAATTCGCGATCTCTTGGGCTGTACAGCCAACCAGCACCGCGGCTTTATCGCGGAGAGAAAAATTCGCGTCGTAAACTTTCTGCTTATTCGCCACAACTTCTCGATTGCTAGAGGGACATCTCAGTATTTATTTGCCAGGGAGATATATTCCAGGGATGGTATTAGCCGCATGAAGCAATCATGTCAAGAGCCGGAGAGTCTCCTGAGCTCCGTAGGGTGGGTCTCGACCCACCCTACACACTACAATTTGCGATAGAGCGCATGCGTGGGGCTAAAGCCATTCGACCACACGAGCCCAGGCATGGCTTCAGCGGCGGCGTCACTCTCGAACGATCGTTGCCAGTCCAAGACGTACACGCGCTTGGTGATCCACCACCGTCCGGCACGACGGGCGAAGCGGTCAAGATACCGTCCACCAAAAACATCGGTGACCATGCGTCCCTCGCGCTCGGCCACGGCTGCCGCTAAACCGTAGCTTTCTCCTTCAGCCGTATCGCTGGTGACCTGAATGATCGCGTTCGCGGTCAGATGCCACCGCCGAAGAAAACTACGTTCGATGTCCATGACGACCGGAATAAACGCATCCCCACGGCCCTGGAAAAAGCCATAGTCGATGTCGGCATCCGCGGTAAACACGGTCTTGAGCGCTTCCTCGTCAAGCCAATCGAGCGCGCGGCAGTAGCGGGTCAGGGTCTCGTGGCACGCCTGCTTATCTAACAGGATTCGTAATTC
>JABFSC010000710.1 GCA_013140885.1 Deltaproteobacteria bacterium
ACCCAGGCGGAACCGCAGTGGAACACCGTCAAAGGGTTCTTTTTCCGGAGATGTTGCCAACTGCGCTAGTTGAGCAAGGGAGAGGATAGGTTCATAAACCTGGCCGCTCGATAGTCCTTTTCCGATGAGTTTCACTGAGTCTCCCATCGGAATCACCACAATCACTTGGACCGGCTCGGGAAAGATCGGTCCACGGACAATGACATCCGCTTTCAGTTTTGCAACCAACTCTTGCATGGAGTCCTCACCGGTAAGAGAGCAGGGGGCTGTTCATTGTGGAGATTGCTACGTCAGCGCGCGCTTTCCGCCAGCAGCTTCTTGACCGCCGCCTCCACCACCGTGCCCTTGAAGAAATCAGGATTCACATCCGTCTTGTGTTTGACCCCGTTCACGAAGACGAAATCCCGAAAGTTCTCCTCGGTGAGCAGCCCTTTTTCCACCATCTCGTAGGCTTCCGCCGCCGCGTCCCGCATGTCGGGTAAATCCCAATGTCCCAGGTCCGAGCTATAGATCGCGTTCAGGCGCGAGCCAAAAGGCAGCTTTTTCGTATCGAAGGCCCAAGAAGTCACACGGTCATCCCCCTCACAACCAAAGTAGAAGGAGCGGACAAACAGGTCGCGGATGTCCTCCTTGCGCTCAATCTTGCACGCAGCCCATTCATCGAGGTCCGCCGGGTCCTCGTTCGGATTCCCCCACATCAGTTGGGAGCGATCCGCCTTGTTGGCCAGTTTCTCGGCATTGAGTGAGCCACCACCATACTGGCGAAAGAGGTCGGACAAGAGTTGCTCATCCAGATTCGCCGGATTGAAATGCTCGACGAACTTCACATTATGTTTTTCCCAGTGACCAACCAGATCGCCAAAGAGGGTGCAGGCCCAGCCGACGCCGCCTTCGAGAAACGCGAACCGCACTTGCGGAAAACGCCGCGTGACGCCCCCAAAGAAGAGCGACTTGCACGCCGCTTCCGCCGAGGCCGCGAAATGGCCAATGTGGTTGTACATGAAATTCGAGATCGACGTGCGGCTGCCCCAGCCCACCCCAATCGAATGGAACGTCGGCGACACTTTCAACTCCACGCACTTGGCCCACACCGGATCGTAGTCATAGGCACTGTCGATGCCAAATGTGTCGAGCCAAAAGGCATAGCGATTGACCTCCGGCGGTGCCGAGGCCAGCGCTGGGATCGGACGGCGTACTTGCGCGGCCATGAGAATCGCCTTGAACCCGAGTTTCGTGACCGCGTATTCCAGTTCCGCAATGGCCTCTTGTGGCGTGTGCATGGGAATCACCGCGACCGGCGTCATGCGGTCCGCGCACTCGCGAAAGATGTCGGCGTGATACGTATTGAGCGCGCGACAGGCGGCGCGGCGCAGTTCCTCGTCGCCCATGTGCAGCAACGCCATGCCCATGCTGGGATAAATGATCGTGAAGTCGAGCCCGGTTTCATCCAACCGCGCGCGCAGCAACTTCGGCAGCGAACTAGTCGCGCGGTCCAAGGTATTTTTGGTTGGATGCACCCACCAGTGCGGGCGCGGAATGCGGCGGTGGCGCCGCTCTTGGGGCGAAAGTGTGTACCAGAGGAATGAGAACGGCACGTCCGGCGCGGTTTTCAGCCGCTCGACCGCGTTCCCGCCGGCGATCTTGGTGAGATAGTCGAAGAACGCGGGCTCGAATTCCGCCGTGTGTCCGTCCGAATCGATAATGGGGTGAGGGAGTCGCGCGCGAATCGCCGCCGAGCGTGAAGGGTGCGTCGTGGCCATGAAATTCCTCCTGGGTGTCGTGAGTGGGAGACGACGCACCAGACTGTAGCCGAAAGCGGCGCGAAGATGCTAGAGGAGCGGTATGGACTCCATGCTCACCACATCACAGATTGCCCGCGCATTCTCGCCACTTTTTCCCGGAGCCACGCCTCACGTCCAACAGGTGTTCGCTGGGAACATCAACACCATCGTTCACGTCGCCGTGGATGACCACAGCTATGGCTTGCGGGTGCGCACGCAGGAACAGGTGTATCGCTACGAACCGAACCTGATCAAAGAGGCGTTCGTGCTGTGGCTGATGAGGCATGCCACCAGCGGGCGGTGTGACGCCGAGGCGGCGCACGCCTTCGCGCGACTCACGGCGGCACAGCGAGGTCTTGTGACCGAACACAGCGAGGGGCTCCCCGTCGTGCGCTATTACGACTGGTCGCGTACCGCTCTGCCGTATCCGTACTGTATTTATGACTGGATTGACGGCGTGCCGTTGTGGGAGTGCCCACACGAGCGGCTATACGCTCTAGCGGGCCAGACGTTGGCGCGTATTCATCGCGTGCAATTCGCGGCGTTCTACGCCGATTTTCTCGCGGTGGGTGTGCATCCGGTGTCGTGGCCTGAGCGTTACCGCGTGGCGCTCGACAAGGAACTCACCGCCGCGCGGGTGCACTTGGCGCGAACGCTTGTTGAAGAGCTACACGCGCTCGCGGTGCCTTCATCAATCGCGACAGCTCCATGTCTGGTGCATAACGACTTCGCACCGGGCAACATTCTGGTGCGCGATGGCGACATCGCCGCCGTGATTGATTGGGACAACGCCGTGATTGATGTCCCACATCTCGATTTCGTGAAGATGAAATACTGGACGGCCAAGAATGCCACGGACGAACTCGCGCATGAGCCCGCGCTGTTTGACGCCTTTGTTGATGGGTATGGACCGACAGGGCGAGACATCACCGAGTCCCCGCTTTTCAGATTGTACGAAGTGTTGTGGTTATTACGAGTGTTCAACTTCGAGCGCTCCAAGGAAGAGAGTGGGCTCGCACGCGCGCCGGGGTATCCGGCCGCGGCGGTATATGAGAGATACCTTATGGCCAGACTCCACAGTTCACGCGCGTAAGGTGATTTCCGGAAAAGATTATCCCATGTAGCCCGGATGGAGCGGAGCGGAAGCCGGGGTTTCCGCGCGGAACCTGGATTCCGCTTCGCTTCATCCAGGCTACCCAGAAACGGGATATTCATTTCGAGAAATCGCGTAACCGCCGCACGCATCACAGAGAGAGGGCCATGCAGCAATTTCGCTTACCGACCGCACCCACGCGACACGTGAAACCCCGGACCTATAAACGCACGCTGACTGATCTCCTTGCGGGCGACCTGGACTTTCACGATCAAGATGGTCGTTTGGCGTCGCACAATTTTCACGCCTTTCCCGCGAAATTTCCGCCACAGTTGCCAGAGAAATTCATCACCACGCTCACGGAAAGCGGAGAGGCGGTTCTTGATCTATGCTTGGGTCTGGATTTATAAACCGTGCGCCGTGACGAATTGAGGGATTGGAGTTGCAATGACCCTTGCGGACCATCGACGCGAGTACCATCGTCGCATGCTACGGGACATCATTCGCATCAGTCGTGACGCGAAGAGAAAGCTGGAGTATCCGAATTTCGCCGACA
This sequence comes from Deltaproteobacteria bacterium, assembly GCA_013140885.1. Taxonomy (GTDB): domain Bacteria; phylum Desulfobacterota; class Binatia; order Bin18; family Bin18; genus JABFSC01. The sequence goes on from JABFSC010000710.1 coordinate 3,431, forward strand.
GCGGCAACAAGGCAAGTATCGCGATCGCGTGGGCGATTGTGCGCGCGATCGGCCATGAAATTCAGGCGGAGCCGCTGGCCGGACAGACTTCGGGTGGACGCTTTGAGGAGATTACCCGCGATTTTCTGGAGGCTACCTTTCGTCAGTTGCTCCATATCCGGCCTGGGCAGTGGCAATACTCAACGCCGTTTATCATTTCTGCTTTCGATCAATATTCGCAGTTGGCTGACCTGGAACGAATCATCAAAAGTAACAAGGAATTTGCGTCTTCCCTTGGGCAGGACTATATCGTGAAGCCGGATATTGTCGTGGGAAGACTGCCCCTTTCCGACGAGACGATCAATGAGCACGGTCTGTTCGTGAACCAAGAGGAAGGAGTGGCGCAACTGACTCCGATACGGCTGACCAATCATGCGCGCCAACAGGCGATGCTACATGCGAGCATCTCGTGCAAGTGGACATTGAGGAGCGACCGCAGTCAAAACGCACGGACCGAGGCGCTCAATCTCATTCGGAACCGCAAGGGCCGGGCACCACATATCATGGCGGTAACGGCCGAGCCGCTACCAACGCGGCTTGCCGCGCTCGCGCTGGGAACGGGGGATCTCGACTGCGTGTACCATGTCGCGCTTCCCGAACTAACAAAAGCGGTCGCGCAGGTGGAGAATGAAGATCAAGCTGACATGTTGCAGATGCTGGTGAATGGGCGACGGCTGCGAGATATTAGCGATCTTCCGCTTGATCTCGCGATATAAATCGTCCAACCCATGTCGTTGTCACGAATCGCCAACGGAGATCACTTCGACATTGATCGCTAATTGAGTCCTAGGATCTGGCTCGTTGAGTCAGAACGTCATCCTCCACATTCCGCCGCGACACTATCCTTGCTAGGATGTGCCCCCATGTCACGCGCAGGCACCTTTTCCCTCGTCTCCGAATTTCGTCCGCAAGGCGATCAACCGCATGCCATCGACCAGCTCGCGCAAGGGCTCGATCAAGGCCGCGAACATCAGACGCTTCTGGGCGTTACGGGATCGGGCAAGACGTTCACGATGGCGCAGGTGATCGCGCGGGTGAATCGACCCGCGTTGGTGATGGCCCCCAACAAGACGCTGGCCGCCCAACTCTATAGCGAGTTCAAGGAACTCTTTCCTGATAATGCCGTGCGGTATTTCGTCAGTTACTACGACTACTACCAGCCCGAAGCCTACGTGCCCGCGACCGACACCTTCATCGAGAAAGATGCCGCCATCAACGAAGAAATCGACAAGATGCGCCACTCCGCCACCAAGGCCCTCCTGGAGCGGCGCGATACCATCATTGTCGCTAGTGTCTCGTGCATCTATGGCCTGGGATCGCCGGAGTCGTATTTCGATCTCATTCTCTTTGTCGAAGAGAATTCGCAAGTCGAACGAGACGCGCTCCTGCGTAAGCTCGTCAACATTCAGTATCAACGGAACGATCTCGACTTTCATCGTGGCATGTTTCGCGTGCGCGGCGACGTGGTCGAAGTCTTCCCCGCTTATGAAGAAGCGAAGGCCATTCGGATCGAGTTTTTTGGCGACACCATCGAGGCGATAGCTGAGATCGATCCCCTACGCGGAAAAGTCCTGCGGCGGCTGGATAAGGTCGCCATTTATCCCGCGAGCCATTACGTGACGACCTCGGACCGCCTGAAAAAAGCCTGTCGCTCGATTCGCGCTGAACTGGAAGAGCGTCTCGTTGCGCTCCGTGCCGAAAACAAGCTGCTCGAATCCCAACGTCTCGAACAACGCACGCTGTATGATTTGGCGTTACTGGAGGAGATGGGCTTCTGTCCGGGGATCGAGAACTATTCGCGTCATCTCGATGGTCGCGCGGAGGGAGAGCCGCCCGCGACGCTCATCAACTATTTTCCCAAGGACTATCTCCTGTTCATTGATGAGAGCCATGTGTCGATTCCGCAAATTGGCGGGATGTATCGTGGAGACCGGTCGCGCAAATCGACGTTGGTGGACTTTGGGTTTCGGCTGCCCTCGGCGCTAGATAACCGTCCGCTCAATTTCACGGAGTTCGAGAATATCGCCCATCAGACCATCTATGTCTCGGCGACGCCCGGTGACTATGAAAAGCGGCAGAGCGAAGGACAGATTGTCGAGCAACTGATTCGCCCAACGGGCCTGATTGATCCAGAGGTGCTCGTTCGTCCAGCCAAGAACCAAGTCGATGATCTCCTCGAAGAGCTACGCAAGCGCATTGAGAGTGGCGAACGTGTACTGGTGACCACGCTGACGAAACGCCTGGCGGAGGACCTGAGCGAATACTACCAAGACTTGGGCATTAAGGTCCGCTACCTCCACTCGGACATTGATACGCTTGAACGGGTCGAGATTCTGCGGGAGCTGCGCCGCGGCACGTTCGATGTCCTGGTGGGCATCAACCTCCTCCGTGAGGGGCTCGACATTCCCGAAGTCTCATTGGTGGCGATTCTTGACGCGGACAAGGAAGGGTATCTGCGCTCGGAGCGGTCGCTGATCCAGACCATTGGTCGAGCGGCGCGCAACCTAAACGGCACCGTCATTATGTACGGCGACAAGATCACCGAGTCGATGCGGCGGGCGCTTGATGAGACCTCGCGCCGCCGCCGTATCCAAACGGCGTACAACGAGAAGCATGACATCACCCCACACAGCATACGGAAGGCCATTACCTCACCTCTCGTGAAAACCTACGAGGCGGATTATATTGACGTGCCTTTGGTGGCCGAGGGCGAGGAAGAATATCTCTCGGCGCAGGAGCTGACAGCCCGGATTGAACAGACCAAGAAAGAGATGAAACAAGCGGCGGCGGCGCTGGAGTTTGAGCAAGCGGCAACCTTACGAGACCGGTTGCACGTGCTGGAATACCGCGCGCTTGGTGTGAAGTTGGGGACGACCGTCGCGGTGCCGCTTCCTGCACCGAAGAAACTTGTGGCTCCGACCAAAGAACGTTCGACTCGTGGGTCGCATGGCCGCGGGAGGAGTAGGCGCTAGGGGCTGGGTGTTAGGGGCTAGGGGCTGGGAGTTAGGG
>JABFSC010000731.1 GCA_013140885.1 Deltaproteobacteria bacterium
ACGATGACCAATTTATGGCTGCACGAGAGGCTGGCAAAAGAAGGGGAAGCACCGTAACCAAAACATCCGCACGGCTGCGTAATGCACCTCCTGTGACAGACCCGACTGAGGGAAGGGCGGAGTCCGAAAGAAATGTCCTCCGGGGCAAAGCCGGAGGACATTTCTTCCCCCTAGACTACAAGAGCCTTATAAAAACTACGCTTCCATCCCTTCCACTCCCCGCTACCCTTGCAGACCCTCACCTACTCATGTTAGCCGGAGACACCATGAAAAAAATACTGCTGCTCTTATCCATCGGAATGCTGACTTGCGTCGCGTCGAGCCACGCCGAAGTGCTCAACCGCATCGTGGCCACCGTCGATGATGAACCCATCACGTTGCACGAACTCCGCAATTTCACCAAAGGGGCTGGCGGGCAGCAGAACGCGATGATCCCGCCCGAAGCCCTGGCCAAGATGACGGAGAAAGACATCTTGGATGCCATCATTATGAACAAACTGGTCAGCAAAGAGGTCCAGACCCAGGGCATCAAGGCCAGGGAAGAAGAGATCAACAGTTACGTCGAGCGTATCAAGGCGCAGAGCAATTTGACCGACGCGCAGATGAAGGAGGCCCTCGCCAAGCAAGGGCTCACCTTGGAAATCTATCGCAAGCAAGTGGCCGATGAAATCGAACGCGCGATGCTGATTAACCGCGAGATCGGCTCGCGCGTCAACGTGACGCCGCAAGATGTTGAACGCTACTACAAGGAACATGGCGGCAGCGTCGGCGAGAGTAGCGGCGACAGCGAAAGCAGTAGTGAGACAAAGATCGAAGAGAGTGAGCCAGTCTCATCGGACGAGCAGGTGCGCGTGCGGCACATTTTCCTGCCGCTTTCACCGGCAGCGTCTTCCGAGGAAGAAAAAGAAGCGCTCCAACAGATCACCGACATTCGCGATCGCGCCCAGAAAGGTGAGGATTTCGCCGCCTTAGCCACCGCCCACTCCCGTGGTCCAGGCGCGGAGCAAGGTGGGGACTTGGGGTTCTTCAAGAAAGGGCAGATGTCCAAGGAAATCGACGAGGTCGCCTTCTCCCTCCAACCAGGAGAAGTCAGTCAACCCTTCCGTAATAATGCCGGTGTGCATCTTCTCAAAGTAGAAGAACGGACCGGTGGGACAGAGAAGCCTGCCGCCGTTGCCGCGGCTGCCCCGAAACCTGAGAAGAAACCCGCCATCGATCCCGCCGTCGCCGAACAGATCAAACAGAAGCTGTATAACGAGGCCCTCCAGCAGCGCTACAGCCGCTGGTTCCAGGAAGATTTACGCTTCCGCCATCAGGTCGAGAATTTCCTCGTCGCCGATTCCAATAGCTCGTCGTTCACCCCCAAATCCGCCCGCCCCAAGGCCGGCGGACCCACAACGGAAGTACCGAAAGAAGAGGAACAAGGGTTTTTTCGGAAGATGTTACCGTTCTAGGGACTGGAAACCGAAGACCGGAGACCGGACATCCTAACGATCTTCGTTGAGGCTCCCGTCCCCCGTCGCCGGTCCCCGTCCTCCCATTTTTCCATGCTTCCCCTCATTGGCATAACAATGGGCGATCCCGCTGGGATTGGCCCGGAAGTCACGCTCAAAGCGGCTGCTCAAGCACGTGCGACTTGCCGGATCGTCGTGTTGGGCGATCCGCAAGCTCTCACGGACACCGCGTTACGTCTGGGCTCGCCACTCGTTCCCACCGTGTGGACACTGACCGACCCGTATCCCGATGATCCGCGCTACCTGCCAGTGTTGGCGCTCTCAACCCTCACCCCTGAGCACCGTATCCCAGGACAACCCACACCAACCGGCGGTGAGGCATCGTACTACTATGTGGAAACTGGCGTCTCCCTCGCAATGGCAAATACGCTCCAAGGGATCGTCACTGCACCCATCAGTAAAGCGATGTGGCATGCCGCTGGGCGGGACTATCCTGGCCACACCGAGTTGCTTGCCGCGCTGACGCACACACCAGAAGTGCGGATGATGCTCGTAGGTCGCCAATTGCGGGTGATCCTTGTGACGACGCATCTCGCCCTTGCTCGTGTTCCAGCGGCGCTCTCGACCGAACGCATTGAGAAGACCATCCTGATGACCGCTGCCCATCTCACACGGTTTCATGGGCTCACACGCCCACGCTTGGCCGTGGCGGGGTTGAATCCTCACGCGGGGGAAGCCGGTGCGTTTGGCGATGAAGAAGCACGGATTATTACCCCAGCGATACGCCACCTCCAAGCGCAACAACCGGCGTTCATGCCAGCGTTCATGGTGGATGGCCCATTTCCAGCGGACACCGTTTTTGTCCGCGCCGTGCACGGTGCGTTTGACGGGGTGATCTGCCTCTATCACGATCAAGGGCTCATCCCGCTCAAGCTACTGTCCTGGGAAGATGGGGTGAACGTCACCATTGGTTTGCCGATTGTCCGGACCTCGCCTGACCACGGAACCGCTTTTGACATCGCCGGTCACGGCAAAGCCGACCCTCGTAGTATGCAGGCGGCGATTGCCCTGGCGGTGGACATGACACAACATCGGAGTACCTAAATGAATCCAGCTATCTTTCGTGAATATGACATTCGCGGCATCGCTGACCAGGATTTCGACACCTCGTTCGCGCACGCCTTGGGTCAAGCCTACGGCACCTACGTTCGTACCCAAGGAAAGAAGCGCATCGCGGTGGGGCGCGATTGCCGCCTGACCTCGGACAAATATGCCGAGGCGCTGCGGCGGGGACTGCGCTCCACTGGGATCAACGTCGTCGATATTGGTACCTGTCCCACACCGCTGATGTATTTTTCCCTGTTCCATTATGATCTCGACGGTGGACTGCAAGTCACGGGCAGTCACAATCCCGCCGATCACAATGGCTTCAAGATGTGTATCGGCAAATTCACGATTCATGGGGAAGAGATTCAGGAGCTACGCAAGCTCATCGAATCGGGCCGCTTCGCCGCTGGCCAGGGCACGGAGGAACAGCTCCCGATTATTGCTCCGTATCAAGATTTTCTCATCAAACAGTTCGGTCAGCTCTCGCGCAAAATCAACGTGGTCATTGACGCGGGCAATTCGACAGCGGGTCCGGTCGCTCCGCGCATCTTTCAGGCGATGGGCTGTCAACTCACCGCGCTTTTTTGTGATCTCGACGGGCGGTTTCCTAACCATCATCCCGACCCGACGATTCCCGAAAATTTGACGCAGCTGATCGCCACGGTCAAAGAGACTGGAGCCGAGATCGGCGTGGCGTATGACGGTGACGCCGACCGGGTGGGCTTAGTGGATCGTCACGGACGCATTGTCTGGGGCGATGAGATGATGGTGCTGTTCGCGCGCGACATCCTCCGCCATCATCCAGGGGCGACCATCGTCTCCGAGGTCAAATGTTCGCAACGGCTCTTCGATGATGTCGCCAAGCAGGGCGGCAATCCCATTATGTGGAAGGTTGGTCACTCGCTGTTGAAAGCCAAGATGCGGGAAACTGGTGCGAAACTCGGTGGCGAAATGAGCGGTCACATCTTTTTCGCCGACCGCTACTTTGGCTATGACGACGCGATTTATGCGTCCTGCCGCATGCTGGAGATTCTGGCCACGAGCGGCAAGGAGTTGACCGAGCTGCTGGCGGACTTACCGCCGTCGTTCACCACACCAGAAATTCGTGTGGATTGTTCTGATGACCAAAAATTTCACATCGCCGAGAAGGTCCGCGATCACTTCCGTGGCAAATACGAGATCGTGGATGTGGATGGTGTGCGAGTGAAATTCCCCGATGGCTGGGGGCTCGTCCGCGCCTCGAACACCCAGCCCGTGCTCGTGCTTCGCTTCGAAGCCAAGACCCAAGCCCAACTGGCGGAGTACCGGACTTTGGTTGAACAGGTTGTTGAGAAGGTGAAGCGGGAGCTGGGGGTGTAATTGGGGGGAGCCAAATGCCGGACGGCTTTCTCACGTGCCACAGGTATGGCAAGATTCTTCCATGACAATGACACCGGAAACCACGGCTTTTGAGCGGGGCATTCATCCTCTGCTGCGAATTATCTTGCAAGACAAGGCAGAGACGGTCATAAACTTTCGCGCTGACCCAACACTGCAAAGCCGAATCGAAGAATTGGCGACAAAATCCACTGAAGGCGAGCTCTCACCCACGGAACGCGCGGAATATGAGGGCTATGTCCGAGCCAATAAGTTCATTGCCATCCTTCAGCGACAAGCTCGCCAGCTTGCCGGAACAGCAGCGTAGGTGATAACCGAGACTACAAAGCTGCTCGTTCGGGAGCGAGCTGGCAATCGTTGCGAGTACTGTCAGCTCCATCAGCAGGATTCGCCACTTTCTCCACTGCATATCGAACATATCATTCCTACTTACTGGCCGAGTACACGATACTGAGCATCCTTATCTTCCCGCTTCCACACCCTGATCTTATAGATGCGCCCATCACTAGTGGTCAAGGTAATTTCTTCTCTACCCGTATCTTCATAGGTTCCCGTTTCTGAGGTTGTCCTGTTTTGCGGTGTAAGAGGCGAATCTCGACGATAGCTATATACCTTGTAGCCTCCACGCCCATCCATGACGATATGCTGTCTTTCTCCAGAGACGGAGTCGTCAAAGAATCCATAGGGTTGCCTCTCGCAGGAAGCAAGCAGGCTGAGAAGAGCTACTATTCCCGCACAAAGTAGATTTCTGGTAGCTTGCAGTTTACGACCATCTGCACGTTTACATGTACGTCGTGGACGAATGTCGTTGCCCTGTACGGTAGAGAATTGGGCTATCACCATAGGGAATCCTTTTCCCAAGTCGCAGAGAGGCTGGGGGCCCAGCCTCTCAATCGCAAGCGATGGCAGCTACGGGACCACAAAGATGAGACGATCCGAGTCCGACGCGATCCGCGTGCCCACATTGCCATCGACAGTCAGATGTAGGAGGTTTCTGCCACTCACGAGTGGAATCGTTACCCGCTCGTTTGTGCCTGGTACCGGATGGAACATCGAAGTCACGTCCACCCCTTCTAACACGGCGCGGAAAGTTTGCGGAAGAATGTTGCGACTGTAGAAGACAAAGACACTATACGCTGTCGCTCCCGCAGCCAGATGCGTCTGGCTTTCCCAAGGGCCACTGTAACTGAGCAGGCTGTTGACCTTGGAACTCTGGCCGCCGCCGTTGAAATCTGCTTGGATCTCAAGTGGAGAGCCAGCTACCCCAGAAAACGTGAAGCGGTAACGGTGACGTTCCCCTGGTGTGACCGGAACCTCTTCAATCACCCGCAACGAATCGTTCATCGCCTCGTCTATGGCATCAATCTCGACAGCATACATCCCGCTTCCCGTGCCGATCACGTCAAGGATATATTCACCACCAAGTGGAGTCCCAAAAGTCAGTTCTTTTGTCCTATTTCCGGCCTCTCCTGTTTCAATATCTGCGAGGCTGATGTCTTGATAGTAGGAACTGGGAATCTCTTGGTAGCGCTGCCCAAGGCTTGGATCTACTCCCAGTCTCCGTCCCTGCGGATCTGTCACAAGGAGTTCAGCGGGAGAATGCAGCCGGATCGTGACACCGCTGGGGTCTGTAACCATATAATCTGGCCCAACGAAGCCACGGATACTATTTGAGACCGTCCAGGTATTAAGCTCACCATACCACTTAGCGCTGCTCCGCCATGGATCGTTGACCAGGAAATGCCCGGCGGAATCCAATCCTGTCGCCGCCAGGAAATGGGAGTTCGGAACGCCCGCTGACCCTTCGGCTCCGACCATCTGCGGACCGTAGTTACAAATATTGTCGGCCAGGTTACCAAAACTCAGCTCCGGCGCGAATGTCACCCTTCCCCCGGTGAGGGCTCTGATCTTCCCCCAACGGATATTGCCCCAACGACTATAGCCGCCTGAGTTCTTCAGCAGTGTGTTGAGTTCGTCGGGAGCAATGGGCGTACTTGGGTCGTTCGGTGACTTGACCCCATGATAGCCTAAGACCATTGCCAAGGAAGTGAGTGCACAACCCTTTACCTTAATGGTGTAGGGTTGCCCAATGGGCAGGTAGGGGGGCCACAGAGTGCATGTCTCAGGATCCGAACCGATCATACAAGGGTTCTTGTAGATATGATCATAGTGATGCAAGACAGGGTCAGTGTAGAGAGTTTGGTCGAGAAGAGGGACTTCGCCCTCTTTGATCTGAGGCAAAACCTTAAACTGGCGCTGCTCGTACTGTTGCCCGTTGTAAAAGAATCTCATTGTGTATGTGCCTGCTGGTTGACAGCGGGCAGAGGCAGACCAGTGGAGTAGACGTGCTGTCCCTCCACATGTTGTGGGTCCTCCGCCAACGAAGCAGTTTTCGTAGCCGTTGTAGTTACTAACTCACCTTACGCGCCAGTAACAAAAAAGGTGTAGAATCACCGACATGAAAGCACACCCGATAGCCGATTTGTATTCGGATTACTTGCTGGCGTCCTTTGGGGCCACCACGGCGACAGGGCTGAG
>JABFSC010000073.1 GCA_013140885.1 Deltaproteobacteria bacterium
TAATAGAGGTAGTCATACTTCCGACAGACACTCCGTTGATGAGCCGCCACCATCCCTAACCCACACTCCCCACATTTGACCAGCGTGCGCAACAAGTACCGCCGGGACGTGGGCTGATACATTTTCCGCGCCACTTCCGCATTGCGCTGCAATTGCAGTTGGGCTTTCTCGAACAGCTCTACGGGAATAATGGCCGGCGCCTCACTCCACACCCACTCCTGGGGAGGACGGTAGCTGCGGCCGGTCTTGAGAGCGGAAAGTTTCGTCTCCTCGGTCTTCCGATATTTCGGCAACACGGGTTGCCGATAATTGTAGCGGGCCTGGCCAGTATAGACGCGATTGGTGAGAATGTTTCTCACCGTCGCGCAATGCCACACCGGAGGTTTCCCGGACGGCGTCGGAGTCCGGGCTTCGTTGAGCCGTTTGGTCAGTTGTCGACAGCTCACTTGTTCCTCCACCAGCCCCCGATAGAGCTGACGGACGACTTCCGCTTCTTCCCGATTAATCGTGACTTGCGGGGCACAGCCATGCCGTTTGGGCAGATACCGATACCCATAACAACTAAAGGCCCACGGGATGAACTCTCCCCGGCGGGCTTTCTCTAGTCGGCCCCGCCGGGTCCGTTCCTGAATCTGAGCGCGTTCGTATTCCGCCATCATTCCTTGCATTTGGGTCAACAACTTGCCTTGCGGCGTATCGCCAAACGGATTCTGCAAAAAAATCCATTGGACTTGGAGTTTCTCAAATTCTTCGATCAATACCCACTGATGGGCATAGTTGCGGGCTAACCGATCGGGCGATAAGACCACTACCGCATCAAACTCCCCGCGTTGGGCACAATCGCGCAGCCGATCCAACGCCGGCCGATCCAGGCGGGTCCCACTGACCCCTTCATCTATATACTCATGCGTGGGGAGTAGACTCCATCCCTGCTGCTGAATATAGAGGTGAAGGGAGTGAATCTGACTGGCAATCGTTCCTTCCTGTTGTTGATTGGGAGTCGAGACTCGGGCGTAGAGTGCCACTTGCATGATGATCCTCCTGGTGCTCGATAATGATCGCGAGAGCGCGCCGCAGCCGTTCTTGGCGGAGCGGATCCGCGACCGAGGTTTGGTGCCGAACGTGCAGCTGTTTCATCGGGCTCCTCCATCATCTTATTGTGCTGGAAAAGCCCGAGAACGGCGAAACGGGATTAGCCCCGCATATTCCGCTGCAACTTCTTCACCTGCGTTTGGACCACCAGGTCAATCGTTTTATGGGTTGCGACTGCCACATCGAATGTTATCACAAGTCGCTCAAACAGAACGTTTCGTTGGCCAAGTCGCCCACCCAAACCGTCACGACTCAAACCAATCACTTCTTTGCCGCCCTGTGCGGCTTTGTCAAATTGGAGCGGTTGAAGATGAGGACCAAGCTCAATCATTTTGCCCTGAAGTCCAAACTCTACGTCAATGCGCTGCGCTCAGCTCTCGCCACGTTACAGACCCTCACTCCCTCACCGCAGGGCTCCGCGTAAGGTGAGCTCCTAAAGCTGGAGTCCGCCCGCCCACTTGTGTGCGGCCCGAGTGAACGCTCAAGTCTCTCGTGTGCGTATTTACGGAGGTGCTCCTATCAGCGGGCCACGTCTCCCCGTACAAGGACCAGTTGTCGGAGAAGGTGCGTCGCCAGACCGAGCCATCGGAAAATGTCCGAATGGCACCTCGAAAAATGTTTCACGTTAAACATTGGCGCGAACCTCGTTTTAGCAAAAATGTTTCGCTCATCTCCCAACTGATTGGATTGCACTGATGCAAGACATTTCAAGTGACGAAAAATCAATGGGCTCATCTTGCCCTGCTATTCCCCGTGCAATCAGTTGGGAGATGAGCGAAATGTTTTACGTGAAACATTTTTGCCCCCATGCGCGCTCTACGGGTTTGCATTAGGGTTATGAGAATTAACGATAGTTGAGCAGGTTTTTTGGCACTTTTGGGTGGAAATTTGGATCCACTTTCATGTTGGGACGGACTTCTTACCGCAGGGACAGTTGTAGGCTGGCAATGAGCGCGGCGAATTCCAGCCTGGGCGGTGCGTGCCACGCTGAGATTCCCGTTGGTCATCCCAGCCTACTCTGCCCTGAGAGTCTGTTCTAAAAGTTCCTAAGAGCCTATCCGAAAAACCCATTTGCGCTATTCAGCTTCAATGAGTTGCAGAGTTATTCGGATAGGCTCTAAATAAAAAGAAGGGGTTAGGATTTCGCAGGAGGGGGAGTAGAGTTGAGAAAAGCAGCTCGGAGGAGGGGCTCGGGATGTGGACGAAGGAAAACCGCGTGCGCTACAATCGGGATCAGTTACGCTATCCCAGTGATGTGACCGAGGAGGAGTGGGGGCAGCTTGGCGCCCTCATTCCCTCGGCGCGGCGCGGGGGCCGCCCCCGGACGGTGAGTCTCCGCGAAGTGCTCAATGGCCTCTTGTATGTGTTGAGTGGTGGGGGGGCAGTGGCGGGCGATGCCGACGGACCTGCCCCCGCGCAGTACGATCTATAATTACCTGGACCGGTGGCAGGCGGATGGCACGTTGAGGAAGATTCATGACACCTTGTATGTGAGGTGTCGCGAGCAAGTGGACCGCGCCGCGAGTCCGAGTGCCGGCATTATCGATAGTCAAAGTGTCAAAAGCGTGGAAAAAGGGGGAAAGCGCATTGATCCTTCGGGGTTTGATGCGGGCAAACGGGTCAAAGGGAAGAAGCGTCATATCTTAGTGGACACGTTGGGACTGCTGATGCACGCGCTGGTGCATCCCGCCAATGTGCAAGATCGGGATGGCGGCATTTTGCTGATCGACGCCCTGGCCGAGCGGTTTCCCTTGCTGAAAAAACTGTTCGCCGACGGGGCCTATCAAGGCCCGGTGTTTCGCCAGCGCCTGGCGAAAGTCCGCCCAGAGCTCGAACCCGAGATCATCAAACGCAGTGACGCGACGCCCGGTTTTGTCGTCCTGCCGAAACGCTGGATTGTGGAGCGGACCATCGCGTGGCTCAATCGGTGTCGGCGATTGGCCAAGGATATTGAGAATCGCATCCGCACCGCCACCGCGTTTGTCCAGCTGGCCTCCATTCGGTTGATGATACGAAAGCTCTGTAATCCCTCGTAAACTTTTAGAACAGACTCTAAGTGTGTCGCGGCGAAGTTGCGTGGTCACACGGGCCGCTCCTTCAGTCGAAACGTGGCGCCCCGTGCTAGCCCAGGGAAACTCCCTGGGCTGCGGCGTGGCATCAGCATGAGAACCCAGCCCTGAAGGGGCGTCTCATCCGCTGGGATTCTGCATCTTTTCTCCCAACCAAGGGCGACGGGTTGGTCCGTCCCTTCGGGGCGATGGCATGAAGTTAAGCCGAGGCGTGATTGCCGCCGAATTGTAGGGGTGGCGGAAAAAATAAGGAAAGATCACCTGATCCTCCTCACCCTGGCCCTCTCCTGTCCAGGAGAGGAGACTTTCAGCCAGGGGCGATGCCCCTGGCTGGCATGGGTCGCGCGGTTGACGCTGGGAAAGACGGGAGCTTATGGGCGTTGCCAGGAATTTGCTGATAGGGATCCTGGTTGAAACGGAGACAGCGCTAGAACCTACCCACCCTTCGACAAGCTCAGGGTGAGCGGAAAGGCGCAATCTTTTCTGGCCATTCCCCTGTTCATGTTTTACGTGAAACATGAAATGTCCTCATGCGCATATTAAGTGAAAGGCACGCGTGGCCGTGGTCATTTTTCATTTTTCCTTCAATACCATCATGTTGTCCGCGACGGTACGGGGTACGCGCTGGTCTGACTCTGTGATTTTCGCCGCAGCGCGCGGGTGAGGCGCTTTTCTTCTTTTTCCTTCTATGGTACGGGTTGCGCACCGTGGGGAGAATTATCTGTATCGCGAATCGCAAAGGTGGGGTCGGCAAAACCACGACCGCCATCAACCTCGCCGCCGCGTTGGCGGTGAATGGCGAGGCCACGTTGCTGATCGATTGTGACCCGCAAGGCAATGCCAGCAGTGGCATTGGCGTTAAACTCGAACCTGATACGCCCACTATTTACGATGTCCTGCTCGGTGCGTGCAGCCTGGAAGAAGCGAAACAGGCGACCGCGATCACCAAACTCCAAGTGTTGCCCGCGAGCCATGACCTCATCGGCGCGGAAGTGGAGCTGCTCAGCGTCGAACGACGCGAATATCAACTGCAAGCGCTCCTGGCTTCCTGTCGCGAAACGTATCGGTATCTGCTTATCGACTGCCCGCCGTCGTTGGGGCTGCTGACGGTCAACGCGCTCACCGCCGCCGATAGCGTGCTGATCCCGGTGCAGTGCGAATACTACGCGCTGGAGGGACTACGCTCACTGTTAGAGACATTGACCCTCATCCGCGAGCGCCTCAATCCCAACCTCGCCATCGAGGGCATCCTGCTGACCATGTTCGACCCGCGTAACAAGCTGTGTCATCAGATCGCCGAGGAAGTGCGCCGCTTCTTTCCCCGCGATGTGTTCGACGCGGTGATTCCACGCAACGTGCGTCTGACCGAGAGCCCCAGCCACGGCCTGCCGGTCATTCTCTACGACCCGTCGTGTCGCGGGGCGCAGAGTTATGTTGAACTCGCGCGCGAAGTCACTCGTCGTGATCCCGTGGCGTGGACCGCCGTGCCGGGCGTGGAAGGGACCGTCCAATGACCGAACCCACGAGCCTGGTGAAGCGGCGCGCGCTTGGACGTGGCCTCGGCGCGCTGATCCCGGAAGGCACGCCCCTCGCGCCCACGATCGAGCGGCGCGTGCCCATCGCCGAGATTCGCCCGAATCCGCATCAGCCGCGACGCTTCTTCGATGACGACCGTATCGCGGAATTGGCCGAGTCGATTCGGCAGCAAGGGATTCTGCAACCGCTCCTCGTGCGCAGGGTCGATCAGGGCTACGAACTCATCGTCGGCGAGCGCCGGCTGCGCGCGGCGCAACGGGCGGGGCTTGATCGCGTACCCGTCGTCATTCGCGAGGTGACCGACGCCGAGAGCATGGAAATGGCGCTGGTGGAGAACATCCAGCGCGCGGACCTCACGCCCATCGAGGAAGCGCTCGCCTATCGACAGTTGATGGATGAGCTGCACCTGACCCAGGAAGAGGTCGCCAATCGGGTGGGCAAAAGCCGTCCGGTGATTACCAACCTGCTGCGCGTGCTCAGCCTGCCCGATGAGATCAAGGATGAAGTGGACCGTGGCCATCTCACGGTGGGACACGCTCGCTCGCTCCTGGCCTTGGGCACGCCCGAAGAGCAGATCGACATGGCGCGGCAGGTCATGCGGCATGGGCTCTCGGTGCGTGAAACGGAAACGCTGGTCGCGCAACGGGTATCGCCACCCGACGACCCGGTTCCTGGTGACACCGTCGGTGATACGTCCGTGGCACCCGCGTCGGATGACCTGGGGTTGCGGCGCAATGTGCACGTCGTCGCCTTGGAAGAGGAACTCACACGCGCCTTTGGCACCAGGGTGCGGCTGCGCTCCAAGAAGAAGGGCGGACGCATCGAAATCGAATATTATTCCAACGAAGAACTGGAGGGGATTGTCAATCGTTTGCGGAGATGAAAAAACCTCCCTCCGGGCGATTCCATCCCCCCTGAATACCCCCAATTCCTCAATCCTCATTATGATACGAAGGAGCGCGTAGCCGTGTTATCGCTAGACTGGACGTTTGCCTTTCAGATTCTTCTCTTTCTCATCCTGTGGGCGTTTCTGCGCCGGTTCCTGTTCGAGCCGCACTTCGATGTGATGGAACAACGGGAGCACCGCAGCGAAGGCGCGATGCGCCAAGCGCAACAGGTGAAGGCCGAAGTCGGTGAGATGGAAGAGCAGTATAAGAGCCGCCTGACCGCGACGAGAAGTGGGGCGATCCAACAGGTGGAAACCGTCGCGCGCGAAGCCGAAGGCCAGGCGCAGGCGATCACCGACGCCGCCCGCACCGAGGCGGACAAGATTCTGGAAGAGCTGCGCGCGACGTTGCGACAGGAGATCGAGAACGCGCGCAAGGAGTTGCAATCCCGCGCTCCAGAATTCGCGCGTAATATCTCGGAGAAATTACTAGGAAGGGCCTTGACGTGATGACGAAGCACTCTATAAGAAACCTGGTCAGTTTTACCACCCCGGCCTTCTTCTTCCTCGCGACCAGCGCGGCGTGGGCGGCGGAAGGTGGACACGGAGGCGGCTGGGGGCTTGGCGGGTTGTTTTTTTCGACGGTCAATTTTCTGATCTTCGCCGCGATCCTGCGGAAATATGCGCTTCCCGCCGTGCGGGACACGATCCGACAACGCCGCGACAAGATTGTCCAGGCCCTCAACGAAGCCAAACGCGCCAAAGAAGAAGCCGAAGCGCTACGCGCGGAATATGAGCAAAAGCTCGCGGGGCTCGCGGCGGAACAGCAACGGTTGCAAGTCCAAGCCTTGGAAGCCGC
>JABFSC010000450.1 GCA_013140885.1 Deltaproteobacteria bacterium
CCGTATTGCCGCTCCCCGTCGTGTTGGCGTTGAGTGCGGAGGCCCCAGTGGCCGTGTTGTGGGAGCCCGTCGTGTTGGCGTTGAGTGCGGAGGCCCCAGTGGCCGTGTTGTAGGAGCCCGCATTGTCTTGGAGCGCATAAGCGCCAGTGGCCGTGTTGTAGGAGCCCGCATTGTTTTGGAGCGCATAAGCGCCGCTGGCTGTGTTGGCGGAGCCCGTCGTGTTGGCGTAGAGCGCGTCTCGACCACTGGCCGTGTTCTCGCCACCCGTGGTGTTCCTGGAGAGCGCCTTGTAGCCACTGGCCGTATTGGAGGAACCCGTATCGTTGCTACTGAGCGCGGAGCTACCGCTGGCCGTGTTGGCACTGCCTGTGGTATTGTTGACGAGCGCAAAGTAGCCGACGGCGATATTGTCAGAGCCGTTTGTGTTCTTGAGGAGCACGGCGTAGCCGAAAGCGGTGTTCGAGAGGCCCCCGTTGTTGAAGAGTGCGTACCTGCCGCCCGCTGTATTGTACAAACTATCACTATCTGTCGGATTCAACCACGGCTGACTACTGGCGGGGCTGACGGCGAATAACATCAGACCCAGAATCATAATCGTTTGCTGGACTCCGCGCTGCATGAGAACCTCCTCGTGAGAATGAAACCAAAAATTCAACTCTTTGGCTTCCATGAGGATATGCGTGGCGGGCCTAGACAAGCAAGGATTTTTTGGTGATCTTTTCGTGATGTTTTGGTAACGAAGGGAGGGAAAAGACTCCAATGATCGCCCAGCTTCTGACGTTTTCCCCCTTTCATCTGGATGTCCCCGACGCCAGCCTTTGGCGAGGGAGAAAGAAGGTGCCACTCCCCCCGAAAGAGTTCGCGCTACTTCACCATCTTGTGACACATGCTGGCCAGTTGGTGACAACCGACACCTTATTCACCACGGGCTGGCCAGGAGTCACGGTCTCCTCTGGAGTGCTGAAAGTGCGAATGTCACAAGTCCGCCACGCCCTCGGTGATGATGCTGAGAAACCACGTTTCATTGAGACCGTGCACGGGCGTGGCTACCGCTTCATCGCGGAAGTCGTCAGCAAACAGGCCCTGGGAGCAAAAAGCGCTTCCTCGTCAACCTCGGTAGAGGTGAGAACCGATACCTGGCAACTAACAACGCCACTGGTAGGTCGAGAGCCAGAATTCGCGTCTCTTGTGACAGCGTTCAGCGAGGCGCAAGCCGGTCGCGGACGGGCGATCTTTCTCGCTGGCGAGTCGGGTATCGGCAAAACCAGAATGGCAAGTGAACTGACGCGTTATGCCCAACAGCGTGGGGCCCGTGTCTTCATTGGACGATGCTACGAAACCCAAGGCGCTCCCCCCTTTTGGCCTTGGGCGCAGATGGTGAAAACCTATACGTTGACTCTTTCCACAACGGCATTGAAAGCGCAGTTAGGAACAAGCCTCCGGGACGTGCTCCAGATTATTCCTGATGTCCGGCAACGCGCGACCAAGCCGTCCACCATTCCCTTATTAGAATCCGCTCAAGCGCGCTTTCGCTTCTTTGAGAGTTTTGTCACGTTCTTGCACACGGCGGCATCCACGCAACCTCTGGTGTTGGTGCTCGAAGACCTGCATTGGGCCGACACGCCATCGCTCTTGTTATTGCAATTCCTTGCCCATGAACTCCCGAGGCTTCCGATCGTACTCATTGGCACCTATCGCACGCCAGCTCTGCCCCCCGAACATCCACTCACGCAGGCGTTGGGAGAAATCGCACGGACACCGGCAAGTCAGACCCTCGGGCTTCGGGGAATCAATGAACAGGCGGTTGCCCGTCTCATAGAACTCACGGCTGGTCATGCTCCGTCGGCCACCATGACCGCGGCGATCCTTCAACGCACGGCTGGCAATCCTTTCTTCGTGACAGAGCTCGTCCGCACGCTACATGAGAACGGTCAACTGACACACCAAGAGCACGCTCCGGCACCGCCGCTCCCGTTACCACCACGCGTGCGAGAAGCCATCGCACGCCGGTTAGAGACACTTTCTTCGTCCTGCCGTCATCTTCTCACGCTGGGTTCCGTCATCGGCCATGAATTTACCACTGCACTCCTCAGCAAGGTCCACCTGCGCGAAAAAACACAAAGCCGCGTGGAGGAATCTTTTCTCTCGGTGCTCAGCGAGGCGGTAGCCGCGCACTTCCTCGTTTCCGAGCCTGGCGGTGCGGGGCGTTATAGTTTTTCCCATGCCTTAGTCCGCGAAACCTTGTATGAGGCGCTTGATGATGCCCGGCGCGCGCATCTGCACCGCGTCGTTGGTGGGGTCCTCGAACAGCAAACCCGTCCGGTCCCCGACCATCTCGTTGCCGAGATTGCGCTCCATTTTTTCCATGCGGTCCCAGCGGGAAACGACAATAAGAAAGCCCTCACGTACGCGGTCCGCGCGGCCGAGCACGCAGCCAGTCGTTTTGCCTACGAAGATGCCATCAGTCACTATAGTCGAGCGCTCGCTGTGATGGAGAGCCGCGGTGAGAGCAGCGACAAGCAGTGTGAGTTGTTGCTGGCACTCGGAGAACAGCAACGGAAGGCTGGACAGGTGGCGGCGGCCAAGACGACGTTTCGTCGAGTCGCTGAGTTCGCCAGAACGCTGCATGGGCAAGGGAAAAAGCAGCAGGGCACCATGTTCCTCGCGCGTGCGGCACTCGGCTTTGCTCCTGGATTGGCGGGAGTCGGTGTGAACAGCGGGTCACACGACGCCTCGGTCATCGAACTGCTGCAAGAGGCGCTTCTCGCGTTCGGCAAGAAAGTCAGCCCGCTCCGAGCGCGCATGCTTGGGCGACTGGCGATGGAATTATATTGGACCAGCGCGGTCGACCAACGCGAGCCGCTCTGTCGTGAAGCGGTGGCGCTGGCCCGCAAGCTCGGAGACCCTGCTGTCCTCGCCGAGACCTTATATGCCCAACACGCGGCATTACGCAGCCCGAGCAACGCCGACGAACGACTCGTGCTCACGAATGAAATTATCACACTCGCCGAAAAGATTGGCGATAAGGAGCAAGCTCTGCGCGGACGGCTGTGGCGTATCGTCGATCTGGCGGAATTAGGGGAGGTCTCCGTTGCTGATCGAGAATTCGAGACCTTTAGGCAGCAAGCCGAAGCCCTCCGACAACCCGCTTACTTATGGTTTCTCTCGGTCTGGAGAGCGACACGAGCGTGGACACGCGGGCACTTCGACAGCGCTGACCAATTCGCACGCGACGCATTGAGCATTGGCCAACGGACTCAGAACCCCGATGCCACGCTGTGCTTCATGGTGCAAACTTTTGGTCTCAGCGTTGGACGGGGGCTCAATCACATGAGCGTACCGGTCCAACAGCTTTCCGAGGAGTATGTCGCGCTCTCGGCCTGGCGTTCCACACTGGTGCTTGTCTACGCGTTGGCCGGAGCAAAAGCCGAAGCACAACAGGAACTCGACCGACTCGCGGCACGCGATTTCGCCGACCTTCCACAAGATGCCGATTGGCTTATCAGTCTCGCGAACGTCGGCCTTGGGTGTTCCGTCCTTCGCGACGTCCCTCGTGCCGCACGTGTCTATCAACTTTTGCTTCCCCATGCGCATCGGGGCATTGTGGTTGGTCCTGGGCTCATATTTCTCGGTGGTGTTTCCCGCATCCTCGGGATGTTGGCGATAACCCAGGGGCTCGATACGGAAGCTGAGGGACATTTTCTTGAGGCCTTGGCGCACAATACCCGCTTGGGGTTTCTCCCGATCATCGTGCTGACCCAGCAACAGTTCGCCAGTATGCTCTTGATCCGTCGATGGCCAGGGGATGCGCAACGCGCCCTGCGATTGCTTGAGCACGCATTACAAACCGCTCGCGCTCTCGACATGGAAGAAACCCTTCTTCGGACACAGGAGCTCTATGAAAGAGCCCAATACCTACTGTCCTCACATGGAGAAGAAGGACACGCGGAGAATCCCTCGCTCACGGGTATTATCGGCAAAGATCAGACACGGCCGCGGCGTGAGACACGCGTGATGAAATCGTAGCTTCTCCAACGTAGCCATTCTCTTTTTCCGCGGGTTTCGTCCCTTCCAGCATTTTCCATTCTTCGAATCTCTTCCGCGCCTCTCCTAGAGAAACCCCAGCCCGCGCCACCAACTAACAGGCCACCGGCGCGGCCATGCGTTCCGAGGCATGGGCCGCATCTCCAGCGAGCGCCAAGAGATCACGCATCTCCTCAGCCGTCGGGGCTTCAACCCCAAGCAGCATCGCGAATCCAGCTACCCATTCTTTTGCGGACGGGGCTCCTTCCCGTGTCGTTGCATGTCGCATAATAACCAGCACGCAAGAAAGGAGACAAATCCATGACCACACGATCCCCGCTTCGCCCACCATTCACGGCAGACACGGAATAGGGGACGTTGCAGTTTTCTTCGCTTTCCGTGAGGGCATCTGGGCAAGAAGGGCAACGGTACGCTGGTGCAGGAGGAAAGAGGAGGAAAGGGGGCAGGCTTGCATATTGACTCATGCCCTCACGATACGCTGGGCCAGAATGCGACCAAGCGCCCCAACAGACACGGCAACGGCAATTCGAACTCCGAACTGTCTGTTCTACGCCTGCGGTCGAAAGAGCTTGTGGAACTGTTCCAGCGACGCGGGTGGGAGTTTGGCTACCACGAGATTGTGCTCAACGTGCGCGACGGATTTCATGCCGACCAGCGCGGTGGTGATGCCGGGTGTCGAACGGGTGAATTGGAGCGCCCGTTGGGCATCGGACTGAAGCTCGCTGAGCGCGTCACTCACGGTGGTTGGCAGCGAGTGCGCTAGTCGGCCTTGTAAGATTGACGCGCTCGCCATCACCGTGATGCCAAACTGATGAGCGGCTTCGAGGACGCTGATCATCTCGCGTCCGACCCGTTGATTTTTTTGCGTCAGCGCTTCAGTCATTCCTAGATTGTAGGGAAGCTGCACGATCTTGAAGTGATGCTCCTGACCGCCGACCCGTTCCGCGATCTCCAGCAGGTCCGGGAGAAACAACACGTCGCGCGCGGTCGGCTGCTGACGATACCCATTCCAGGTGGCCGTTCCGTAGCGGCGAATTTTTCCACTGGCGACCTGCGCTTCGAGCACGGTGAAGGCCGCTTCGATGCGTCGCGAAAATTCTGACCGCGAACATTGCTGTAACTGGGCTTCGGGATTGTGCAGATAGTAGATGTCGAGACAGTCTAGATTGAGGTTCCGTCGGCTGCATTCAATTTGGTTCTCAAGGTAGCGAGGCGCGATGCAATTCCATTCGACGATGTCATCGGCACTGGCTAAGCCGGTCTTGATGAAGGTCTCTTGTACATACGCACGCGGGTCGGGCGGCACGTCTCCATCAAAGGCGATATAGCCGCCTTTGGTCGCCACTACGATTTCTTCGCGTTGGAGAAGCCCTTCACGAACGAGCGCCGTGAGCACCTGGCCAATCACTCGTTCGCTGCGTTGATGGCGATAGTTGATGGCGGCATCAAGGACATTGCAGCCACCCGCCAATGCCTGGCGAATCGCGGCGGTATAGAGGGCGTCGGTCCGTGGGGTTGGGTCGCCTAAATACGTGCCCAGTCCAATCGAGGAGAGCCACAGGTCGGCGGCCCGGCGAAAGTGCAGCGGATGGGCGCTCGCGGCGAATCGCTGTCGATAGGCGTCGGTCCCCGCGAGAGTCGCATATCCAGAGAGCATGGATGGTATTCCTATGGCGTGGGAAGTTGCGGTGGAGGGGGGGAGAGGTTCGGGCGGCAACGTTCGAGGATAATGTTCTTCAAGCGCGTGGGGTCCACGGGTTTCTTGAAAATCACCTCTTGTAATCCTTCCACCTTGCTCCGCTTGATGACATGGTCTTTGTCGTAGAAATAGGCGGTCATCAGCACGACGGGTGTCTGCCGATAGCGTTCGCGCACCTCCATGTAGAGGTCGTAGCCGTCAAGATCGGGCATCACCACGTCACTGATGACGATATCGACCGAGCGCCGGGCCAGCACTTTAAGGGCATCAAGCCCGTTGGTGGCGACCTCGACTTCACATCCTTCCGCTAACAGCAAATCGCGCAGGGAATAACACACGCCTAAGTCGTCATCGACCACGAGAATCGTTAATCCGGCCAGTGCCCGTGCGGCGGGCTGTGCTTCTGGCGAGAGCAGGGCTGCCGCGGTTTCGTCGCGGCCGAGATCGGCCATGCGTGAGCCACGCAGATACTCCGTGGTGACGTAGCGGCTTTCATGCGCCATTTCATCAATGCGGCTGACGATCGCGCGGATTTTTCCGAGTTCACGCTGCACCGATTCAAGCCGCTCTTCATCAATGACGTATTCTTCGTCGGGGCAGACCTGAGAGATATGTTTGGAGAGCAGGTCGAGGTTGTTGAAGATCACCTCGAGGGGATTGTTAATCCGGTGCGCGAGTCCCACGGCGAGTTCGCCAAGCGTGGCGAGTTGATCGCGGCGACGAATTTCGCGTAGGTCTTTGAGAAAGCCAATGGAGCCGATCTCATTGCCCGCTTCATCATAAATAATCGACCCAGAAATGGCGGCCGGGATTTGGTCGCCGTTTTTGGTCAACAAGGTCGTCTCGAAATTCTTGACTTGACTGGTCTCGCCAGGCTCACCGCTACGCAACGCGGCCATCACTCGGCGGGCTTCGTCCAGGCTGGGATACACGGCGGTGACGTATTTGCCGCGAATCTCCGTGGAGGTATAGCCCAGGGTTTTGTAGGCACCGTCATTGTAGAAGATAATCTTCCCCTCACTGTCAACGGCGATGACGATGTCAAGGGAACTTTCGACGAGGCGCTCAAGATACACCGGCGGGAGCTGGAACATCAGCAGGTACTTCCTTGGTGGCGTGCGCTTTGAGAATTCGACTGCCGCGAAAGGTTACGCCACATAAATATAGCTTGGCATGTTAGGCCCCTGTTCTTACTCGTCAAGCCCTTATGGCCTGTGGCTCGCTTCGCTCTATAGCTTCTGGCTCGCTTCGCTCTATGGCCTATGGCAAAAGTGTCCGTGCCATAGCGTGAGCGTAGCGAACGAGCCATAAGCCATAAGCTATTTGCCGGCCTTGCGATGATCCGCGAGAAAGCGTTCCAGGCCGAGATCGGTCAGGGGATGTTTAACGAGTTGTTGAATGACATTGAACGGGCAGGTAGCCACGTGTGCTCCCAGTTCGGCGGCGCGGACAAAATGAATCGGATGGCGCACGCTGGCCACGAGCACTTGCGTCGGAAAGGTGTAATTCTTGTAGATACGGACGATGGAGTCGATCAACGACATGCCATCCTCGGCGATGTCATCGAGCCGACCCACGAATGGACTGGCGAATGCGGCTCCAGCCTTGGCCGCCAAGAGCGCCTGGGCCGCCGAGAAAATCAGCGTGACATTCACGGCGAGCCCTTCACTGCTGAGGGCTTTGGTCGCTTTCAGCCCTTCTGGGATCATCGGCACTTTCACGACGACGTTGGGATGAATGGCCGCGAGCCGTTTGCCCTCCGCGATCATGCCGGGGGCATCGACACTGACGACTTCGGCGCTAATGGGGCCGTCGACAATCGAGCAAATCTCGTTGATGACCGATTCCAGTGAGCGGCCCGACTTCGCGACCAGCGAGGGGTTGGTGGTGACGCCGTCAATAATGCCCCACGTGTGGGCTTCACGGATTTCCTTGATCTCGGCGGTGTCGATGAAGATTTTCATATCTTTTTCCCTTCATCTCCTCTGTCATGGGGGCTGGGTGACGACGGGCTCGTCATTCCGCATGCGGCGGCAAGAGCATCACCCGTTTATTATCCTTGAGATGGGCGAGGAGTTCGACGATAGTAACGCCAAGACGAGGGTGCGTCAGGTGGGGGGCCAGTTCAGACAGCGGGACCAGGACAAAGCGGCGATGCTGGATCTCTGGGTGTGGAATCTTGAGCGTCCGCGTGTCGAGTGTTTGATTCTCGAACAACAGAATGTCGAGATCGATCTTGCGAGACGCCCATTTCTTGGTTTGCGGGGTTTTCTTGCGCCCCATGGCTTGTTCGATGGCCTGGAGGCGCTGGAGCAGTTTATCGGGCAGGAATTCGGTTTCGATTTCGATCACGCCGTTGACGTACCAATTCTTCGCGTCTCCATGCGGCTCGCTTTCATACAGCGATGAGCGTTTGATGATGCGGGTCTTCGGCAGCGCGGCGATCAACTCCAACGCCTTCTGGTAGTGCGCGCGACGATTTCCTAAGTTTGAGCCAATGCCAATATGGACTCGGTGAACCATCTTCCTCCGGGCCTCACTAAACGTGCCATCTATATCGACAATGGGCACGCTTGACAACTATTTGTGTCCTCAAGGGCAATCCGCCACCTGTTCCAACTCCCAACGGTCTCCAACTCCGAACTGCCCTAGAGATCGCGTAACGCCTCGGCCACCCGTTGGAGCGCCAATTCCACGTTTTCGTGGCTATTGAACGAGCTAAAGCGGATGTAGCCCTCTCCGCATTTGCCGAAGCCCGCGCCTGGGGTGCAGACCACATTGGCCTTTTGCAAGAGCAGATCAAAGAACTTCCACGAATCCATGCGCGCCTTCACCCACACATACGGCGCGTGGTCGCCACCAACGCATTTGAACCCCAGCTTGCCCAGGGTTTCGCGGATCCGCGCCGCGTTCACGAGGTAGTAATCGCTCAATTCGCGAATCTGTTTCTGTCCTTCGGGTGAATACACCGCTTCGGCGGCTCGTTGGACTGGGTAGGAGACGCCATTGAACTTGGTCGAATGGCGGCGGTCCCAGAGCGCATGCAGCGAATGCGGATTTCCCTGTGAGTCGTACACCTTGCACCGTTTGGGGATGATCGTGTAAGCGCAGCGAGTGCCGGTGAATCCCGCGGTTTTCGAGAAACTGCGAAACTCGACCGCGACATCCTGCGCTCCGTCAATTTCATAGATGCTCTGCGGCAAGGAATCATCGCGCATGAAAGCGACGTAAGCGGCATCGTACAAAATCAGCGCCTTGTTGGCGTGCGCGTACTCAACCCACGGTCGCAGTTGTGCTTTCGTCACCGTGCGGCCAGTGGGATTGTTGGGAAAGCACAGATAGATGACATCCACTTTCTCCTTGGGCAGGGCCGGGACGTAATCGTTCTCCTCGGTGGATTCAAGATAAACGAGTCCTTCGTAACGACCGTCTTTCCAAGCGCCCGTGCGGCCGGCCATGACGTTGGTGTCGACATACACGGGATACACCGGGTCAGGCACGGCGATGCGTGTGTCCGCCGCGAAGAGTTCCTGAAAATTGCCGGTATCGCATTTCGCGCCGTCACTGATGAAAATTTCCTCGGCATTGATGTCCGCGCCGCGCGCGCGAAAGTCATGCTGGGCGATTTGCGTGCGCAAGAATTCATAGCCTTGCTCTGGTCCATAGCCCCGAAAGGTGGCGTCCTGGGCCATTTCGTCCACCGCTTTATGAAACGCGGTGGTACAGGCCGTGGGCAGTGCACGAGTCACATCGCCGATGCCCAGCCGAATAATCTTCTTGTCGGGATTTTGCGCGACAAAACCATTCACGCGCTTGGCGATCTCCGAAAAAAGATACGAAGCCTGTAGTTTGAGATAATTCTCGTTCATTCTGATCATCGTCGTCCTCCTGTTGGCGTCCTTCCCTGTTACAGAAAAGTGAGTGAAAGAAAAGGGCTGGGGGGACAAAAAGGCGGGATCCCGGGGAGCCTGGGACACGAGAAAGGCGCGTGGTATGGTCGCTGCCGGCATTCGAGAAAAGAGGACACAAGCATGCAAACCGTAGGAATTTTCTACCCTGGCGACATGGGCCACGGGGTTGGCCGGGTGTTGTTGGAAGATGGCTTCACGGTCGTGACGACACTGGTGGAGCGTAGCGAACGCACCCGCCGGTTATCGGCACACGCGGGGATAGTGGAGCTTGATTCGATGACCGAGGTCGTGCGTCGCGCGGATATGGTCCTCTCGATTATTCCACCCACGGCGGCCACAACCGTGGCGACGGATTTTGTCGCGGCGGTGCGGGAGACTGGGAGGAGACCGCTGTTCGTCGATGCCAATGCGATTGCACCGATGACCGCGCACGAAGTCGGAAGCATCATCGCGCCGACGGGGGCATCGTATCTGGATGCCTGTATTGTCGGCCCGGCGCGTGACGTGCGCGGGCGATGCATCTTCTATGTGAGCGGCCCACACGCCCGGCTGTTTGAAGAGCAGTATGGCAAGTCACTGCGGACACACTTGTTAGGGAATCAAATCGGTCAAGCCTCGGCATTCAAGATGGTCTTTTCTGGATTGAACAAAGGGCTGGCGGCGCTCTTGTATGAATTGACGGCGGCGGCGCAAGATTTCGGATTCCTGGATGAACTGCTGCATCGCTACAAGGTGCTTCTGCCTGGCGTGATGGAGGCATTGGAATGGTTGGTGCCGACCTATCCGATGCACGCCGCGCGGCGGGCGGATGAAATGGCGGAGTTAGCGGAGACGTTGGAACATTATGGCTTCTCGTCGGTCATGGCGCGCGGGACACAGCAGACATTGGGCGCGGTTGGCCAATTGCGACTGGCGGAGCGTGACCCTGAACGGGGCGAGCATGGCTGGACGTTGCGGGATGTGGTGGATGCGATCGCGCGCGAAGGAGCGTTGAAACGGAAAGGCTGAGGAGTCGGGTGGGATGATGAAAATCGGGGTAGCAGTGCAGGTGTTCTGGTGCTGTGAGACGCGACTCGCGTGAGAGCCGAGGGCTGCGGACGCTGAGCGGAGTAGAGGCGCATAATCATTCGCCCCTACCGTAGACTCCTAGACTCTCAGACGCCAAGACTCCCAAAACTCCCGGCCTAGCCCTATTCCCCCGGAGTTGCCTAATTCTGGCCTGCGGCCTCATCCATCTTCTGGATTCTTTCTTTCTCCGTCTCTTGAATCTCTTTGGCCTTGTCGATCCCACCTTTCAGTGTGTCGCCGTAGATTTTTCCCACCGAGGGAGATGCGGCTGGTGCCGCCTGGGCTGGGGCCGCTTGTGGTTGTGGCGCTGGCGGTGTCGTGGCTTTGGGCGCTTCGGGTGGTGAACTACAGGCCGATACGATTGTGATCGCTAACAACGAGGCAACGGTGATTTTTTTCATAACAGTCCTCCAGGCCATCCATCGTGCCTGCCAGTTCCCCGCTGGTCAACGCACAAAGACAATTCTCGCTTGACAGAGAAAATCGAAGGGGTTAGGGTCACTTTACCGTTCAGTATTGTAACTCCACAGTACCATTTTTAAGGAGCTTTTTATGTCGCACGCACATCAGACTCACACCGTGAGCGCCACCATCGAGGCTATTTTCACCCACGAGCTTGCCCCCAAGGATCAAGATATGCGGGGCTTGTATGAAAAAGCGAAACGCGATCAATGGAATGCGTCGACTGATATCGACTGGAAGCTCGACGTGGACCCAGATGGCGGCATCTTTCCCGATGGCTTGATCGACATTCATGGCACCAAATACTGGGACAAGATGAGCCCGCGGGAACGGAACGAATTGAATCGTCATTTCTCGGCGTGGCGGATCAGCCAGCTCATGTATGGCGAGGAGTTCGCCATGCTGGTCTGTGGCCAGTTGGTGAATGTCATCCCCGATATCGACGGCAAGTTTTTCATGGCCACGCAGGTGGTGGATGAAGCGCGCCACTCGGAAGTGCTCACGCGCTACCTGCTGGACAAGGTGGGGGTGACCTATCCGCTTACCGCGAGTTTGCGCAACTTGTTCGACAATATCCTCGCGCTCCCGCAATGGTACTTTAAGACCGTGGGCACGCAGCTCGTGGCCGAGACCCTCGCCGTGTCACTGTTCCGTATGCTTGAACAGTACAGCCAGGACCCGCTGGTCAGCTCCATCTGTAAACGCATCCTGGCCGACGAAGCTCGGCACATGGGGTTTGGTATGCTCAGCCTTCCGGGGCAAATGGAGCAACTCTCCGCTCAAGAACTGCGTGACGTCGAGGATTTCGCGTGCGACGCGGCGGCGGGGTTGCTCGGCGGCCAGTTTCCTCGTGAAGCCTATGAAGCGGTGGGCTTCAACAGGGCGGAAATCGAGGACATCAGGAAACTGCGGCACGAAGTCGCGCGGAAAAACGAGCACATGTTGTTCCGTCAGTTTTTCAAGAAAGACTTCCATGCCTCATTGTGGAACAACATGACACGCGTCGGCCTGCTGAGCGCGCGCGCCGTTTCCAAGCTCGCGAACATGGGTATCGCCGCGCCCCAACAAGCCGTGGCCGCATAGCCAAACTCCCCCTGTCGTAGGGGCGTATGATTATACGCCCCTACGTCTTCATACTTCCCCTCCGCCTCACCGCGAAGATGTTGATCTCCCGCCATTTCCCCCGCGCGAACCGCCACCACAGTAACAGCCCTAACAAGATCGTATTGGCCGTGCCCGCCAACCACGGCCCCACCGATTCCAGATTGGTGTACATCACCGCGCCAATGCTCAAAGGCGCGAAGACGACCACCAAGAGCCCGATCGTGATCCACGCGATACCGTGCGTGTCCCCCGCGCCGCGTAACGCGCCGACGAAGGTCACGTTCATCGCATCGAACAGTTGAAACACCGCCGCGCACAGGAGAATCGCGCTGCCCGCTTCAATCACCCGCGGGTCGGCGTTGAAAAACGCCATCAGAGGTCCGGGCACCAGAAAATAGATCAGCCCCATGAACGTCATGTACAGCACGGCCAACAACAGCCCTTCGTAGACGCGCTGGGTGGCGGTCTCGATGTTTTTTTCGCCGATATAACGTCCGACCAAGGCGGTGAGCGCCTGCCCCAAGCCGATGCCTGGCAAGAACGAAATCGTCATATACTGAATGGCGATGTTACTGGCGGCGAGCTGTTCCTTGCCGAAGCGGCCCACCATGAGAATGATGAGCACTCCCCAACTGAGGACATCCAGGGATTGTTGGACGCCAATCGGCCAGCCAATCCGCACAAGCTGCCACAAGCGGGCCGGAGAAAATCTCCAATCCTCGCGCGTGAAAAACTCCGTGTGATATGTCGTCGAGAGAAAGGCCGCCAGCAGCACCGCCACCTGCGCGACAAAACTGACGACAAACGCGATCGCCGCGCCAGCAAGCCCCAAGGCCGGTGCCCCCCAGGCACCCAATACCAGCATGTAACAGAGCACCACGTTGGCGATGTTATCGATAACCATCGCCACCAAGGGGACATTGGGGCGGTGAATCCCGTAGAAGAACCCATTCAACGCGCCAATCGCGACGCCAAGCCCGACGCCCCACAAGCGGATGCGGAAATACATGACCTCGAGCGCGACCACTTCCGGTTCATGGCCAAAGGCACCGAAAAACATGGGCGCGAACGGCCACAACAGGAACCCCGCGATGCCCACCATGAGGCTTAAATACAGCCCCTGCCACGTGTAGGCGGCTCCTTCCGCCGGGTTACCACGCCCCAAGGATTGCGCGGCGAACGTACTCACACACTGTGTAATGCCTAGCGGTAAGGCGGTCAGCGTGTACGCCGTCACCCCAGCGGGCATGATCGCGGCCATTTCGGTGGTGCCGATCTGGGCTACGATCCAGGTGTCGACGAAACTGGCGATGGTCGCCGAGGCCATCGAGGCGATGATCGGCAACGCTAAATGCAGAATTTCCCGGAGTCCGGTGACGGTTGGATATCTCATACAATAATTTTTCGTAAGCGTTCAGCCGTCAGCTATCAGCTTTCAGAAAAACCAGCTGATCCGTACCCTGGAGCCTCTCGTGTGTGAGAAGTTGGACTCAATCTTCTGTGTTTGCTTGTCTGGCTGACTGCTGAGCGCTGATAGCTGAACGCTTACTCTCAAAGGTTCTGCTTGACAACGACTCACAACAAGTTGCAGAATCAGCCCGGCTTTGGTGAGCATGGGCCAGAAACCGCGAACAACAAAGGAGCTTCTCTCAATGGCGACAACACAAGCAAGGACACGGACACAGGCAAAGGCAGGCCGAGGAGCGGCAAAGCCCGTGAAGACAACGGTCAGACCGCTTCAGCGCGCGCGACAGGCGGCACCAGGACGAACACGCAGTAGCCCTCCTTCGCTCAGCGAGAGCGTGGAAGGGGTGCGGCAAGTGCTCAGCCGCTACTGCTTCGCCCTTGATACCCTGGCACTGCAAGAGGTAGGCGCATTGTTTCACCGGGACGCCACCTTTTCCGTCTCGTTTGATCGCGAGCAACAACATACTGGCCGTGAGACCATCAAAGCCTGGTATGCACGGTTTTTTCAGCAGCGTCCGGGTCAGTATTCCCACATGCGACACAAACTGTATGAACCGCGCGTGACGATCCACGGGGATACGGCGACCGCGGTGACATACTTTGATTCGGATGCGGTGGATCAGGACGGAAAAATCATCGTCATTGCTGGACGGTACGATGATACGTTAGTGCGGGAGTCCGGGCAATGGTTTTTCAAGGACCGGCGCATCACGGTGCTCTATCACTATTCACCAGGAACCAGTCGGGAAGGCATGCGATAAGAGGAGTAAAGTCATGGCGGAATACAGCAGCGTTGAAGAAGCACGAAAATTATCGGGGTTACGAGTGGTCCTTTCACCTGGGGTCCCAGGCCCGTGGAGTGAATCGCTCAAGGGCATCTTGTACGTCAAGAAGATTCCCTACGTGAAGGCGCGTCAGGATATCGGCGGAGAAAACCGCGCGTTGAAGGAATGGTCGGCGCAAGCGACGGCTCCAGTGATGGCCTGGAACGATGAGCCGACACGTTCGACGTGGATCGAACAGCTCTACCTGGCCGAACGCATCCAGCCCAATCCGTCCTTGATTCCCTCAAACATGGACGAACGGACCTTGATGTTCGGCTATTGTAACGAGTTGTGTGGGCAGCACGGCTTTGGCTGGGCGAAACGGTTGATGCTCGTGCATCCCACGCTCACCAATCCTAACGCGGATAATGCCAGTCGGGGGTTTTCCACGTATATCGGCGACAAATATGGCTACGACGCGGCGGAGGCGGAAGCGGCACCACGCCACTGCGCGGACATTCTCCAGCTCTTGAGCAATCGTCTGGAGCAGCAGCACGCGAAGGGCAGTAAGTTATTTATCGGGAACCAACTGACCGCGCTGGATATTTACTGGGCCGCGTTCGCCGCGTTGGTGCAGCCGCTCCCGCAGGAACTATGTCCGATGCCCGCCCCATTTCGGAAGATGTATACCAATACCGATCCCACCATCCAAGCGGCGGCCAAACCGATCTTGTTCGAGCATCGCGACTTCATTTATCGCACCTATCTCGAACTGCCGATCGATTTGTAGGACGGTGCGGAGTCGAAGGCGGTTCGGGGTTCGGATCGAGGGTAGGGTGGAGTCGAGGAGAAAGGGCAGGTCTGGCAAGCTGGTGATGTAGCGGCAAGACCTCCCTCCATCCCCTGGGAGAGCACGGCACATGAACATTACCTTCCTGGGCGGTGGCAGCGAAATCGGCGCGTCGAGCGCGCTGGTCGAGATCGGCGACTCCCTTCTCCTAGTGGACTGCGGCATGCGGATGAGCGGCGACTCGCGCCTGCCCGATTTTGGCCTCCTGCCCGCGGGCGGTGAGATCGCCGGTGTGATCCTGACCCATGCCCACATGGATCATAGTGGCGCGCTCCCGGTCTTCCATCAACATTTTCCCCATGTGCCAGTCTATGCCACCGCGCCCACCTGCGCGCTGGTCGAAGTGCTGTTGCGCGACGCCCTCAACATCGCCCGCAGCAAACAGGAAAGCGAGGGGGAGTTGCCCCTGTATGCGCCGACGGCGGTGGAATCGCTGTTACAACATGTGACCCCTGTCTCCTTTGGCGCCCCCACCCCCATCGGCAATTCCCGTGTCACCGTGACCTGGTTTCCGGCGGGCCACATCCTGGGCGCGGCCTGTGTCGGGATTGAAGGGACGGAAAACGGGCGCACGGTTCGCGTGCTGTTTTCCGGGGACATCGCCGTCGCTAATCAACTCACGGTCCCCGGCATGTTGGCCACGCCTGGCTTTCAGCCTGATGTGCTGGTAATCGAATCCACCTACGGCAACCGGCTGCATTCGCCACGCCAGTTGGAAGAGCAGCGCCTGTTGTCGATGATGACCGCGATTATTGAAGGCAAGGGCAAGCTCCTGGTTCCCGCCTTTGCCATCGGTCGCGCCCAGGAGGTCACGCTCATTCTGATCCGGGAGATGCGCAACAAACGGCTCCCCCGCTTTCCGGTCTATATTGATGGCATGGTGAAAACGGTGTGTGGCGTCTACTCCGATTTTCCCGCGCATCAGACACCCTACGCCCGCCGGTTGATCGAGCAGCATGGCAATCCGTTCTTCAATGTCATAGATGAGGTCCGCCCGGTGACATCTCCCAAGGAGCGGGAGGCGATCCTGCATGGTCCCCCAGCCTGTATTATCGCCAGTTCCGGGATGCTGTCCGGTGGGGCCAGTGTCGTCTATGCGCAAGGCTTGGTGGGGGACGCCCGCAACGGCATTGCCCTCACCGGGTATCAAGACGAGGAGAGTCCGGGGCGACGGCTGCTGGAGCTGGCCGATGGCGTGACCGAGAACATCGCCCTGGCGGGGCGCAGTGTGCCGGTGCACTGCCAGGTGAGTAAGTACGCGCTCTCCGCCCATGCCGATTCCAACGAGCTGTCCCGCTTGATTGAGGTCTTGAATCCGCGCGAGGTCGTCCTGGTGCATGGCGATAGTGATGCCCGTCCCGCATTGGCCGACCTGCTGTACCGGAGCGCCACCAAGCACCGGCCCGTGCATTTGCCGCGCACCGGCGAGACCATTCGCGTCGGTCCCACGCGGGCCGGGGTGACCACGGTCGGTCGCGCACCAGCACCGGGGATTGGTGGCGGTGTGGAGTTGACCGAGCAGACGTTGCCGCTGTTGGCCACGCACCTGCGCACCATGACACGGAAGCAGCCCTACAGCATCGCCGAGCTACTCGACCTGTGGTACGGCACCAAAGCCTGGGACGAGACCCACTATGCGACGCTCACGCGGCTACTCGACACCCCAGGCCGCGACTTTCGCCGTTTCCCCTCGCGCCCACATCTGTATCAGGTGGCGACCGCGACCGATCCCACGCCCGGAGCTGCGGCGACACCGGCTTCGCCCTTCGCTGAACCCAACACCCTGCTCGCGCGTGTGGATACGCTGCTTGGGCCAGAGACCGGGCTGTATAAACGGGGCTACCATTTGGCCACGCACGAACTGCGCCTGTCCTTCGATTTCCCGGCTGTCGCGAAAGTGCGCCACCAGGACAAGATCGCGCGGATCATCGCTGAGACCGGCTGGTCGGTGGTGCTCAATGACATGCCACAGCAGGAACGGTTATTCGCCGTCGCGCTGGAGTGTCTGCCAGCGGACGCGCGAGTCACAAAAGGTCCGGCCTTGCATTTGGACCGTCAGGAAGTGTCACTGGCACTGGAGGTGGCGCTGCCAAAGTCCATCCGTGAAGCGGCCACAAAGAAGTTTCACGAGGAGACGAGCTTTCGGCTGACAGTAACCTGGCCGGGGAGCACCGAGTCCGCAGGGGCGACGCCAGCCGGTGTTGCGCCCGCGCCGACCACGGCGCCAGTGGAGATCAACACCGCCTATTGGACAATTGAGGAAGCCTTTCGGGGTCGCCCGGAGACCGAACGGCCCTACCGTAAGAGTCTCAAGACGCTGCCCGACGGGACGTACATTGAGCTGGCGTTCCTCACGCCGGAAGTCGGGGCGCGTCACCACAAACTGCTGAACTCGGTGGCGGCGGCGATTGGCTACGAACTGCGGGTCAAACCCGAACCCAACCAGATTGCCTTGCTTGCGCTGGTGCGACAACTGATCCCCACCGCGTGGCAGCTCGCCAAGCCGCCGGGGGTGTTCAAGGCAGAGCGGGCGGTACGGGTCAAATGTCTGGCGGCACCGAGCCCGGAGACTCCTGAGCGTAGGGACCTGCATGCACGGTTCACGGCGCTGACGGGATACACCTTGCAGATTGAAGGCACGGTCAAAGGGGCCGGTGCGGGGTGAGAGAAGATGAGGCCGCTTTCGACATGATGCCAGCACTATCCACGGGAGGAATCCGATGACCAAACCTAACTCTTTTGACCGGTTCAAGGAGACTTTCGACATCGAAGACCCAGCGTTCGCTGAACAGTTCGAGGATGTGCTCGAACATCTGGTGAGTGCCTGCCCGGTGGCGCACAGTGCGGTGGGGGCGGGCTACCACGTGTTCAACCGCTATCAGGACGTGCGGCGTTGCGCGGCGGACTGGCGCACCTTCAGCAGCACCGATGGCTGGTTGCTGAATCCCCCGGCGGGCAACCTCCCGATCCTGCCAGAAGACTTGGACCCACCGTATCACACCGCCTGGCGTCGGGTGTTGAATCCTTTTTTTAGTCCCGAGGCGGTGGACAACCTTGAAGCGAGCGCACGCCGCTACGCTGGTGAGCTGGTGGAACGCTTTGCGGCGCGGGGGTGGTGTGAATAC
The DNA here is from genome assembly GCA_013140885.1 of Deltaproteobacteria bacterium. Lineage (GTDB taxonomy): Bacteria > Desulfobacterota > Binatia > Bin18 > Bin18 > JABFSC01. Next base: position 18,495 of record JABFSC010000450.1, read on the forward strand.
GTGGCGGAGTTCGCCGCCCAACTGCCGGGCCTGATTTTGTTCCACCACATCATCCCGGTTCCCGTTGACGACCTGCCCACGCTTTTTCACGACATAGATCAGTATGCGTTTGGGCCAGTCGCCGAGCGGGCCGCGGCGTTTGGCCAGGTGCACACGTATCTGGAACAATTGCTCATCGCCCGCCGCGACGCGCCCGCGCGGCACGATCTGGTGGATGTGCTCCTCGCTGGCGTTGAGCGCGACAGTGCTCCCTGTTCCTGGGAGGACAAGGTGCACACCACCCTGGATGTCGTGTTTGGCGGGCTGGCGACCACCACCCATGCCATTGCCGGAGCCCTGTATGAACTCGCGACCAAACCCGTGGTCCGTCAGGAAGTTCTGCGGGACATGAAGTGTCTCGCCACCGCAGTCGAGGAAACAGTTCGCCTCCACGCGCCTGTGGTGGCGGTCGGACGCACCGCGCGTGCTGATGTGGAAGTGGGAGGGGTCGCGATCAAGACGGGAGATCGGGTAGCACTCAATTTCGCCGCCGCCTCTCGTGATCCTGACATGTGTGAGCGGCCGCGGACCTTTGATGTTCATCGCGAGGAGGTGGTGCACAGCGCTTTTGGCATTGGGCCTCACCGTTGCCTTGGTGAACATCTGGCACGGCTGGAGATTCGGATCGCCATTGAGGAGTTCCTCCGGCGCATCCCAGAGTTCGCGCTAGAGCCGGGCACGCAACCGCGCTACGAGAGTGGCCAGTTGCGCACGATGAAGCAGTTACGTTTGTGCTGGTTAGTCTGAGGCTGGAGACGGCTTGGGAACATGCGACGTTGCTCACGAGACGGTATCCGCGGTTTTGACTTGGCAATTGCCGCTCAGTAACATCGTCGAGAAGGAAAAGGAGTGCCACTATGTTGCTTGACTACCTTCGTGCTGGCATGACACAGGCGCACTACGAGATGATCGAAGACGAAGAGCCGTTTTATGGAGAAATCCCCGGAGTCGACGGGGTGTGGGCAACCGGGAAAACCCTGGAAGAGTGTCGCGAGCGGCTCGCGGCGGCGCTGGAAGACTGGGTGCTGTTCAGTCTCGTTCAGGGCCATGACCTCCCGGTCTTGGGAGCCGTCCGCTTATCCGTTCCCGCGCGTGTGGTCCAAGCATAATGGAGAAGATTGTTCCCGTCTCTCGTCGTGATTTGATCCGGCGTTTGTCCCTACTTGGTTTTCACGGTCCTTACCCGGGCGGGCGTCACGAATTTCTCCTGCGTAACAATCGACGGCTTATCTTCCCGAATCCACACCGGGGAGACATCAGTGTGGACCTCTTAATTCGTCTGCTCAAACAGGCAAACGTCTCTCGGGACGAGTGGGAAACAACCACGTAGTCGCGTACTGCCCCATTGGACAGTTGAGAACCTGGCCCTTGCGCGCATACACAACGCGGGATACCACCGCGCCTGTCCCCTCCAGTTCCGCCACTGGATTGAGTTTGACTGTTCTCATCAATACTTCGGACACTTTTAGTCTCGGAATTTGTAAGCCCCTGATTTTCCAGTAGTTTTTGTAAATGTGCAAATTGAAAAAAGTCCTTTATAAACAGTGACTTGCGAAAAAGTGTCCGAACCATTGCTCATGCGAGCCTTTTATTATTCCGCCGAGAAAGATTTTCGCGGATTTCCCGATGTCCACCAAACCACCACATCCACTTCATCCTGGAGAATCCACCCGTCTCCTCTCCATTCTCTGTCACCCGACGGAGTTGGAGGCGGTGCTGAATCGTCCGCGCTTTTCCCCCGCGCACATCGAACGTGCGCGCCGGGACAAGCAAAGCGATCCGATTGATTGGGCCAACTTCTATAACACGGTCACGCTCCCGCTGGCTAGGATTTCTCCCGTGCTCTATCCCGGTCGTGACGCGCTCTTGGCCTCTTGGCATGCGCTGCGACAAGTCCGCACCCTTGACGCGACGACACTCGTTCATGTCCTCGTGGTGCTGCTGGAAACCGTGCCAGCAACGCTGCCTGAAGATGCCCCAGTTGTTCCCTTGCCTCTCACGTCTTCTCCGGGCGTGCCCAAGGCCACGGCGGCCCATCCACGCGCCTATCAAGGCACCACATACAAACCGCCAAAACCACTACGCCCGCCAGCACTCGACCTCCAGCCCGCGCTTTGCCAGAGCCGTGAACGCCAGCGCCTTTTGCGACATTTGCGCCCGCATCTGCCCGCCGCGCTCGCGGAGCTGGCGGCCCTCGGCTACTCCCCCGCGCGCTTGGCAAGCGCGAATCAACTCATGGCCCGTTCCGCGCGTCCGCTTGAGACCGGGCTTCCCGATCATGTTTCACACAACAGCATGTCACCGCCACCGCTCCTGTTCCTACACTCCCTCTTTCCCTCCATCAGCGAACTCCCGGCGTTCGACATCCGCGCGTATCTCGCGGTGTTTCACTCCCTGTCATTGGCTGACGATCCCGCGTTGCGCGCCGCGCTCGGTCGGCTCGTCAGCCTACGAAATACACCGTTAACACGGGCATGGTGCCAGATTGTGGCTTGGTTCCCCGCGCAACGACGGAGCGCCTTCGTCGCACAGCTCCTAGAAAGTGGCACGTATCAGCATGATCCCCAGCACGTCACCTTGGAAGTCGTTGACGAATTCAACCTTCTGACTCCCGACACGCACTACAACGAGTGGGTCTCCCTCTTACTGGAGGCGATCCGCAAGGAGGTCTCGCTGGCGTATCTGTTGTCAGGCTTTCGGCTCGCCGTGACCTTCCATCCCGATGCCCGGTTCGCGATCCAGGGCGATTGTCGCGACTTTGCTTACGACACCGTCGAAACCCTGATCCTCTCCCTCCCGAATGACTACCCGGACGCGGGTTGGTACGCGCTCCCCCTCTGGGAGCGGTGTGGGCAGTTGTCGGGCTTTGTCGATGTGTTGCGCCAAACAGAATGGCACCGCTTCCCGCCCACCATCCGACGACAATATGCGAGCTTTCTGATCAATTTCATTCAGCATGATGTCTCTGGCGCGGAGTTGGAGAAAAAATGGCGGGCGGTCAAAGCGTGCCTGCCTCAGCTTGAAGACCTGATACATGCCACCCCGGCGGCCTATCAGGGCCGAGTCCTTGGCGAACTCGCGGGCTATCTCTGGCAATGGGACACGCCCGAAGAG
>JABFSC010000498.1 GCA_013140885.1 Deltaproteobacteria bacterium
GTCCTCAGTCCTTCTGACTTTGGACTTTGGAGCTTAGACCTTTCTGCGCCTTATCGCCCAACGATGATGACTGTTTCCGCGTGGGGATCAAAATACGTTTGCGCGACGCGACGGAGGTCTTCGGGAGTCACGGCGTTGATGGCCGAGAGGTAGCGACGGCCATTGTCATACCCCAAGCCGTAGAGTTCATTGAACGCTAGTTCCTCGGCTTGCGCGTTGTTGGACTGGAGTGAAATCTCGTAACTGCCCGTGATGTATTTTTTGGCCTGGTCGAGTTCCGGCACGCTCACGAGATCCGTGCGCAACCGCGCTAATTCCGCGCGTGCGGCTGTCATCGCCTCATCCACTTTGTTGGGATCGGTGCCGAGGTAGATGCCAAACACGCCCGGCGCGACGCCTTCCATGCTAAAGGCGGTGACGGAGTAGGCGAGTGCCCGCTGTTCTCGGACTTCATAGAAGAGCCTCCCCCCTTGGCGGGAGAGCACCGCATCCACCATTTTCAGCGCGTAGCGGTCTGGGTGTGATAGCGAGACTCCGCGAAATCCCAGGACGATGTGTGCTTGTTGTTTGTCCACTTCCTTGCGGACCTGGCGGCCAGTATCGGGTCGTGGCTCGGCCGGCGGCGTCACTTTGGGATGGCTGCCGACGGGAAGTGGTTCGAGCGCTCTGCGTAACTGCGTCACGATCATCTCAGTGTCCACATCACCAACGACGCTGACGATAAGCTGGCGCGGGTCCATCAAGCCCTGGTAGTACGTGGCCAGTGCCTCTCGCTCAATGGCGCGCAGACTCTCTTCCGTACCCATGATCGGCAACCGATATGGATGCGAGGTGAACAACGTGGAGTAAAACAAGTCGAACGCGATCTGCGCCAGTTCATCTTCGCGATTCTTGATGGCAAGCAGAATCTCGCGTCGCCGTTTCTCGACTTCTTCGAGTGGAAACGTGGGGTGCAAGAGGGTATCGAGAAAGAGATCAATGGCGTTGTCGGCTCGATTGGCGGTGAGGAAAGAGCCCGACAGTCCGACGCTATTCCGTCCGGAGAAGCCGCGGAGACTGCCCGCGAGTGATTCTATGGCTTCGGTGAGTTCGAGGCGCGAGAAGCGGTCGCTGCCGCGATTCAATAACCCCGCGAGGAAATTATTGATGCCGTTGGTGCTGTCGTTCTCGAACAGCAGGCCGCCGAGCATCACGGCTTGCACGGCCATGACCGGCACCGCGTGATGTTCTTTGACGAGAATCCGCACGCCATTGTCTAATCTGGTGAGTGACACGTGGCTATGGTTGCGTTGGTCACCCGCGCCCTGGGAGCGCACGACGACCGGAACGACTGGAGGTCGGTCGAGTCGATGACACAAGTCTTGGATGTCAGTGGCGGTGGGAAGGGCCGCATCTTTCGTGGCACCAAGGAGAACAACCGTCATCGCTTCGGGCCGGAGGTAGCGTTGCGCGACATTGAGGAGGTCCTGTCGCGTGACGGCGGCGAGACCATCAAGGTACTGACGCTCGTAATCCACATCATCAAAGACGGTCAGAAAATAACCGAGCTGTCGGGATTGGCCCTGCACGGTCTCGCGGCGGTAAATGAAATCGCTTTCGAGGTTGGTGCGGGCGCGTGCGAGTTCAGCGGGTGACACGAGGTCATGCTTGCAGCGAAAGACCAAGGCTAAGAGGTCCTCCAGCGCCGGGCGAATTTTGTCGCGCTCAAGCGCGGCGGTGACAATGAACAATCCTGGGTCTTGTGGTGTGTAGGCCGATGCCGAAATCCAGTTGACCAGTTCTTTCTCGACCTGGATCGCTTGGACGAGGTGTGAACTTTCTCCACCACCGAGAATGTAGCCGAGCAGATCAAGGGCGAAGACGTCTTTGTGATTCGCTGGCGGGAGCGGGAAGCTCAGGTAGAGATAAAATTCCTCGACGTTCATGTCGACGACGGACATCCGTAATGCGCTTTGCGGCGGTTCCGGGGTGCGTGGACGGACGGGGAGGGGAGTCGCCGGTCGAGCAGTGAACAGGCGGAGCACTTCCTCACGCGCTGTTTCGCAGGCGACATCGCCGACGATCACCAGCGTCATGTTATTGGGGTGGTACCACCGCTGATAAAAGTTGACGACCCGTTCCCGATTCAGCGCTTCAATGGTCTCGCGGAAGCCGATGATGGGACGGCCATACGGATGCGTGGTGTATGCCTGACGAAACAGCTCGGTCGCGGCGCGGGAGGTGGGTGAATCCTCGCCTCGTTTCCACTCCTCCATGACGACGTTGAGTTCTTTGCTCAACTCATGAGGGTCGAAGGTCGTGTTTTGCAGGGCATCGGCGATAATATCGAGACCAGTGGCGAAAAAACGTGAGGCGAGAATGAGATGATAGACCGTGTGATCGGAAGAGGTGAACGCATTGATTTGGCCGCCAGACGATTCCACTTCCGCGGCGATGGCGCCAACGGGACGACGTTGAGTGCCCTTGAAAATCATGTGTTCATGGACATGCGCGGCCCCGGCGACATCCGGCGTTTCGTCGGCACTCCCCGCCTTGACCCACATTTGGATGGCGACGACGGGCGCGAAATGATCTTCTTGAATGATCACGCGAAGGCCGTTTTCGAGGGTGAAGAGTAATCGCTCTTGGGTGGACGGTGCGGTCGAAACGGTAGGCAGAGTCTGTGTCATATCCGTGTGGTGTTTCACAACCCCCGGAACGAGTCAATCTCACGCTCACGCAGAGCCGCGGAGTCGCAGAGCTATGGTAGGGTGGGTCGAGACCCACTACGCATTTTGGGTGAGTGTGAGAGTGTGGAGAGAAGGAGCGTGTGGATGGAGAATGCGAGGAGGGGGACTTGAACCCCCACGAGTGTTACCCCACTAGCCCCTCAAACTAGCGCGTCTGCCAGTTCCGCCATCCTCGCAAAAGAGGCACGATGAAGATCGTGCCCCGAGGGAGCGGGAAACATACCGCGCTTCCAAGAACTGGTCTAGAGGGGAAATGGGAATCGGGCGCGAAATTTCCCGCGAAGAGATCCAATTGGTACGGACTCGTCGTAGAACGAACACGGTGGGTCTATGCGTATGGGTAAAGTGGTTGCGTTCTATCGCAAAGGGATGCTAAAGAAGGCCGCTGTGCACGATCAGGAAAGCCGTTCTCCTCTCTCTCCTGCCGAGCAGGACCTGGGAAAGCTGCTCCAACGGATCGCGACAGGCGATCAGTACGCCGTGGCGGAACTGTATGACGCGACGAGTACGGTTGTCTTCGGACTCGCGCTACGTATCCTCCAAGCGCGCGATGCGGCTGAGGACGTTATTGTTGAAGTCTATTCCCAGGTGTGGACGCAAGCGGCAACCTACGATGCTCACCGTGGGACCCCGATGGCGTGGATACTGACGATGACTCGGAGCCGCGCGATCGACGTGCGGCGTGTCCGAAATCGTACCCGCCTGGAAGAACCGATCGAGGCGGTTGGGGATTTGCCCGCGACGACGCCCAATCCAGAAGAGCAAAGTGTGGCCCTCGAACGTCATCACTTGGTGAAACAAGCCTTGGAAAATTTAACGACCGCGCAACGACAAGTGATCGAACTCGCCTTTTTTTCCGGCCTGAGTCATTCGGAGATTGCCGTACGCCTGGGGCAGCCGTTGGGGACGATCAAAACCCGGATGCGGTTAGGCATGTTGCGACTTCGTGAACTCCTTGCCCCACTGGCGACGGGGATGGACCGCACGACCGACGCAGTGAAGGAGCAGGCCGTATGACACCGCACCACTCGCGAGAAGAAGCGCAAGAGCAGGGAGCCCTCTATGCTCTGGGTGCGTTGTCGCACGAGGACGCCCAGACTTTCGAGCAGCATCTAACGACGTGTTCCCTCTGCGCCGACGGAGTCGCCGCGTTCGCGGTCGTGACACAAGAGTTGGCGCATGCCGCGGTGCCGCGAACTCCTCGTCCAGAGGTCCGAGCGCGTGTGATGGAACAGGTGGCGACTCCAGGGCTCTCGCGAACACAGCCCATCATAGACAAAGACTCTTTTCGGTTTGTTGGCTCCTCGTGGCTCGATTGGGCACCTGGGAATACGCCTGGGGTTGAAATCAAGGTGCTCTCCATTGACCAAGCTCGGAATTACTTCACAACGTTAGTCCGCATGGCTCCCGGCGCTATCCTCGCTTCCCACCGTCATGCCGACGCGGAAGAGTCCTACCTGCTTGAGGGAGAACTTCTCGTCTCTGGCGTGCTCATGCACCCTGGCGATTATTGTCGCGCGGAAGCGGGCTCACTGCACGCCGGAGTGACGACGAAGACGGGCTGTGTCTTTATCGCCGTTGCCTCGCTACAAAACGAGTGGTTCGTGGAAGCGTAAGGCTCAGAGTTGGGCTCGCAACGCAACGGCGACCTGCTGATATTCCCGCTCAATGGCGGACAGGATCTCCGGTGCTGTGTCCGTGGTGTTCGCGCGCCCTATCCCTTCGAGGTCTTGACACAGTCCGGCCAGTGCTCGGGCGCCAACCGTGGCACTCGTGGATTTGAGGCTGTGCGCCGCGCGGTGGAGGGTTGGGGGGTCGTTCTGGGCAATAGCCACGCGCAAGGTCTCAAGCAGCTGGACCGAATCTTTCAGATAACTGGAGATCACCCTGTGGAGAATGTTCGGCCCGTCTGGACGTTGCAGCGCCTGTATTTGCTTGAGCGCGGCGGGATCCAGAATCCCGTTCTGCTTGGTGTGTTCGGCGGCGGCCAGGCTGCCGCTCACGGGCGATGGCGGTGCGACTACGGTTCTTGTCGTTGCTTCCGATGGGGGTGGGGAGGCGGAGAGCGGCACTTGTGGTGAATCTTGCGACGTGGTCCGTGGCAGCCATCGAGACAGGACTTGCCGTAAGGCTTCTTGTGAAAACGGTTTGCTCAGATAATCATCCATCCCCGCCGTGAGGCAGCGTTCCCGATCCTCAAGCATCGCATTGGCGGTGAGGGCGATAATGGGGAGGCGCGAACGGGTCGCGGACGGCGCGGCGGCTTCTTGGGCGCGGATGACTTTGGTGGCTTCAAACCCGTCCATTTCGGGCATTTGGCAATCCATCAAAACTAAATCATAGGAGGTTCGCGCTAAGGCCCTGAGCGCTTGGCGACCGTCGTACACGGTCTCGACTTGGCATCCCATGAATTCAAGCATGGTGAGCGCGACATCTTGGTTGACGGGGTTATCTTCAACCAGCAGCAAGTGCGCGTTCGCGAACGTGGTGGAACTGCCCGTGGGGTGCGTCCTGGTCGTCACTAGCCGTGAGGTGAGCGGTGTCTGGGTGGGGCCCAGCGTGGCGTTGCGTTGATTCATGGCCGTGAGCAACGCATTGTACAGGTCGGACTGGCGCGCGGGTTTATGGATATAGATGTCGATGCCAGCTTGCCGTGCCTCCGCCATATCGCCGTGCGTACCAACGGAGGTGAGCAGGATGAGGGGAATGTGAGCCAGGAGCGGATCCGCTTTGATCCGCCGCGCCAACGTGAGCCCGTCCATTTCTGGCATATGCATATCGAGAATGGCCAGATCGTGCGGAGCTTTGCGACGAGCGGCCACGCGCAGAAGTTCAAGCGCCCGCGCGCCACTCTCCGCGCTCTCGTCCAGCATATTCCAGGCGTTCACCTGATGATGAAGGATCGCTCGGTTAGTGGCATTGTCATCGACGATCAAGAGCCGCACCCCCTCAAGGCCACGAGTGGAGGCGGTCACCTCCTGGGCGCGGTGTTGCTCCACGGTCAGTGGCACGGTGAACCAGAACGTCGAGCCTTTCCCTGGGGTACTGTCGACGCCGATCGTACCTCCCATCATTTCCACGAGTTGCTTGGCGATGATGAGCCCGAGTCCCGTGCCGCCGAATTTCCTGGTCATCGAGCCATCGGCCTGGGAGAATGGCCGAAAGAGTCGGCTCAGTTGTTCCGGTGTGATCCCGATCCCCGTGTCACGAATGGAAAAAGAGAGCTGGCACGTCTGACCCGCCTGCGGGGCAGGATGCGGAGCCGGTGGCTGTCGAGGCATGGCGCTCTTGGTCTGATCGGCATGAAGCCGGACTTGGACGACTACCTCGCCGTGCTGGGTGAATTTGATGGCATTGCCGATCAGGTTGATCAGGACTTGCCGTAAGCGCCCAGAATCCCCACGTACCGCGAAGGGGACATCCTCGTGGATCAGGCACGCGAGTTCGATGCCCTTTGTCTGCGCCCGATTGGCGAGGAGTTCGACGACCTCTTCGACCGTTTCCCGCGCTTTGAACGTGATCGACTCAAGTTCCAGTTTGCCGGCTTCGATTTTGGAGAAGTCGAGGATGTCATTAATAACCTGAAGGAGTGCTTCACCGGAGTGATACACGGTCTCGGCGAAGCGATGTTGCTGCGGAGTGAGACCACTGTCCAGCAGCAATTCGGCCATGCCCAGAACCCCATTC
>JABFSC010000423.1 GCA_013140885.1 Deltaproteobacteria bacterium
GAACCGTTGCCCCTCAATATCCGAGATGGCAAAGTGCGCCAGATAGAGGTCCCGTACCGCCCACCGCGATGACGTCGTCGGTGTGGGGGTCACGCCGGTGCGAAAGAAGGTGAGTTGGTAGCCAAACCGCCGCCCTTCAGCCGTTTCCACATTGCCCGTGTAATACCACCATTCCAGGCGATAGGGGGGGTGCGCAGCGTGGTCGCGGGGGAAAGCGAATTGATACCCTGGCCGCGCTTCCTGCCAGCCGCTCGCGTTGCCCACGCCAGTGTCTCCCACTGGTGCGACATCCGCCGCGCTCACGACCGCACTCGTGGTGGGGTGGCTGCTCGCGAGCGGTAGTCCCCAGCTCAGGAAGGAGAGGACGAGCAATCCGATCATTTTTTCGCGAGTCCGCGCTGACCAGCCGAGCTTACTCATACGGGCTACTCCTCTCTCACGAACCGCACGGCATCAATCCCAGCGGCCCGCGTCGAGGGATACAACCCGGCCAGCGCCGTCGCCAACAGAATGAGCACCGTCGATTGCAACAGAAACAGGGCGGGGAGGTGAAACTGAATCGTCCAGCCGAAGGACTGCACGTTAATGACGTAGATCAGCACGAGCGATAACAGCACCCCGACCACCAGCCCAATCGCTTGACTGGTGCCGCCGATGAGAAGCGCCTCAATGACCACCATGCGGCGGATGTGGGCGCGCGTGGCACCGAGAATACTGAGGAGGGCGAATTCGCGTTGCCGCTCAAGAATCAACGTGACCAGCGTGGAGATCACCCCCAGCGCGGCCACGAGAATCGCGATGATCTCCAACGCGCGCGTGATGGTGAACGTGCTATCAAAAATACGCAGCGCCTCGCCGCGCAGGGCCTCATTGGTTGAGAATACGAGGCGAAAGCGGCTGCCCAAGGTCTGGGATAACCGGTCACGGACCGTGGTCGCATCCGCGTCAGGTTGTAGATACACGGACAGGCTGCTGGGTTGCGTGGGCGGGAAGTAGCGGAGGTAGGTGGTGTGATCCATCACCACGACACCACGAGTGTTGGAATAGTCGTAAAAGATCGCGGCGATCGTGAAGGGGCGCGGTCCGAGCGGCGTGGGAACGTCCACGCGGTCCCCAGGGTTTTTCTTGAAGCGCAAGGCAAAGCTTTCGGAGACCGTCACGGCATCGCGGCCAATGGCATGACGGACCCGCGCGGCGGCGTCCGCTGGCGCTTTGAACACCAAGCGGCCGTGGGTCAACACCACGTCAAAGTTACCCGCCGCGAGGGTGATGAGGTTGTCCTGATACCGCACGGTCTGAGCGGCAAAGGCATCCACCGCCGCAATTTGGGGGTCCTTGGTGATCGCTGCGACGACGGCAGCGGCGATTTCACCGTCACTCGTGGCAGACGTCTTCGTGAATGGCCGGACATAGATATCGGCTTGTAATGTCTCCCCAATCCAATACTCAACCGTCGCGCGAAAACTACTAATCATAATGGAGATGGCGACCATCATCGCCAGACTCACGGCGAGGGCGGCCACCGAAATCGCGATACGCGAGCGTGCGCCGGTGAGATTCGCGCTCGCTAGGCGCCGTTCCACCGCGAAAATCGCCGTGATGCGGGAGAGGGCTTGGCTGTTGCCACGGCAGAGAAGCCAGAGGGTACTCGGCACGAGGAGGGCACCGGCAAAGACCAAGGCGAGCGCGGCGACATACCCCCACACCGGTAAGCCCGCGAGCGGCTCCAACCAACTCAGGCCATAACTCAGCAGGAACAAGACCAAGGCGAACCCGACAGTACGATACGGTGGACGTGCCTGCAGGCTGAGTGGCGCGGCGCCCCGCATCGCCTCCAGTGGGTGGATGCGCGTGGCCTCGCGCGCGGGCACGAGGGCGGCGAGGAGCGCCAACGGCAAGGTCACGCCAAACGCGAGCAGGACCTCCGCCGTGCCCAGCGCGCGTGGCAGCGCCGCCTGCGTGATCGCGGCGGAGAAGTAAAACGTGGCCACCGTACTTGAGGTGGCCTGAACCGCCAGTGTCGCCAGTCCCTGGCCGATAGCGAGGCCCACCCCCGCGCCGCAGCTCGCCAGGAGTAACGCCTCCCCCATGAACAGGGCGAGCACGAGCCCTTGTCCTCCTCCGACCGCCCGCAACATGCCAATTTCATCACGCCGAGTGATCACCGAGATCGAGACGGTGCTGTAAATCAGAAACAGGCCGACGAGGAGCGCGATGGAGGCGAGCGCGTTGAGATTAAAGTGAAACGCGGCGATCATGGTCTCCATCTGCCCATAGCGGTGCGTTGGTTGTCGGACCGCGAGCCCGGCGGGGAGACGGCGCGCGATCGCGGCTTCAGCGTGTCGTGGATTAACCCCCGGTCGCACCTTGAGGTCGAGGCGGTCCAAGAACCCGACACGGTTGAAGGCGGTTTGCGCCGCCGCGATGTCGAGCAGCGCGAAGTTGCCATCCAGCGCGCGCGCCGGTCCTTCATCCCGTAGCAGCCCACGCACGGTGAACGTGAGCCGCCGATCCCCAATAATCAGCGGCAGCGCGCTGCCCAGCGAGAGATTGAAGCGCCGCGCGAATTTCTCGGTGAGCACGATCGCCTGAGGATCGACCAAGAGCAGCAAGAATTCCCTGGTGGTCGCCTCCCGCTCCTCCGCGCTCACCCGGAGTAATTGGTACTGGCGCAGCGAGCGGTCACGCAAAATGTCCACGCCCAGGACATGCAAGAACTCACCAGGCGCGCCGGTCTGACCGAGCGATTCCGTCACCGCGTAGCCGTCAATGACGGGACTCATGTCCCCATAGGCGTCGAGCCAGTGCACATCGCGGAGGATCAGCTCGTCAAACCGGCCCGTCGTGCCGGTAATTTCCAGCGTTGTGGCGCCGGCGATGGCTTCCGTTGCCGCGCGAAACGACGCGAGCGCACTGGTATTGGCCAGACGGACCGCGACCAGTACGCCCACTCCGAGACTCAAGCCCAGGATAATCAGACCGGTACGCGGTTTTTCTCGGAGCAGCGAGCGCAGGATGAACTGACGGAAGAGTTTAACGTACCGCCACACCGAGGCTGTCCCCCTCGATCATGCCGTCACGAATACGGATGATCCGCCCCGCATACTGGGCCGCTTCGTCATTATGCGTCGCCAATAGAATGGTGAGTCCCAGCTCGCGGTTGAGATCGCGCAATAAGTCCATGACGTGGTGCCCGTTTTCGCTGTCGAGGCTCCCGGTTGGTTCATCCGCGAGGATTAAGGCTGGGGTACTGGCGACGGCGCGCGCCACGGCGACGCGCTGCATTTCTCCGCCCGATAATTCAGCCGGGGAATGCGTTGCCCGGTCCCGCAACCCAACCCGCTCCAGCAGTGTCAACGCGCGGTCCTGGGCCTCGGCATCACCCACGCCATCCAGCATGAGGGGGAGCGCGACATTCTCCAGCACGGTCAGGGTGGGGAGGAGATTGAAGAACTGAAAGACAAATCCCACCCGCTGACGACGAAACCGCGCAAGGGCGGGTTCGCCGAGGGTCGCGAGTTCCGTACCCCCAACCAGAATCCGTCCTCGTGTCGGTCGATCCATGCCACCAATGAGATGGAGCAGCGTGGATTTGCCGCAACCCGAAGGGCCCATGAGGACAACGAATTCACCAGACCTCACGTTCAGACTGACATCGCGCAGCGCCGCGACCGAGCGCTGCCCCGTGGGATACCGTTTTTCGACATGCTGCACACTGACGAGGGAGTCGGTTTTTTCCATGATGGTGTCACAAGCGGACAGTGGAGAGGGGGTCGCCATTACCGCTTTTCCGTTTCTCCCATGAGTTGTCGCCCCCATTCCGCGACTTCGCCGAGGTCCTGAAAAATCTTGAGCCCAGGTTGCGTCCCAGGGGCACCCGCACCACCAACGGCGAAGGTCACGCGGCGCGGTAATAACCCACGGAGGAACGTGAGCTGCCCCGCCATCGGCTCCCCACGATTGGCGATCGACACACTGACCGCCACTGCCCGGGCATTGAGATCACGCGCCAGACTGGCGATCTGTGTCGGCGGCACCTCAGTGCCGAGAAAGAGCACCCGACACCCCGCCACGGCGAGGAGCAGGGCGACCATTTGTAATCCCAAGCCATGTTCCTCGCTCGGCAGCGTGGCGCACACCACTAACGGCCCACTGGCCTTTTCCTCGAACGGCATACGCACCGACCGGAGCACATCACTGACCCGCTCCGAGAGAAAGCGTTCGTGACGGATCTCCAGCCGCGCGGCGGCCCACTCTTCTCCCACCGCGTGAAGGAGCGGGGCGATCCGGGTCTGGAGAAACGCGAGCGGTTTCATCCGCTTCCAGTCCGTGAGCAACCCGCGCGTGAGCCGCTCCGTGTTGAAGGTTTCCACGAATCGCAGTAATTCCGTCACCTCGGTGACTTCCGGCTCCGCTTCCACGGACCGCGGAGCCGGCGCGCTCGCTCCTGGACTCATAATGAGCAGACTGCTCAATGCCTTGTCGGAAGCCGTCACGGCTTCGCGGGCCCGATGCCCATGAGTGAGCGCCTCGGCTATGCGGCGCAGCCGTGGCACGCTGGTGACGGGATAGACGCGATGGCCTGACGGCTTTCGCTCTGGCAAGGGAAATCCATATCGGAGTTCCCACGTCCGTAACGTTTCCACGGGAATCCCCGTGGCCCGCGAGAGCGCGCCAATGGAGAGTTTTCCTCCTACGTCTTGTGCCGCCTGTTGTCGCGCCGTCATTGGGGTACCTCCGCGGGCAAGACGATCACAAGGTGGAACGGCGGAATCAACCGCCAAGCAGGTTTCATCGCTCGCCCAATATCGAGTGAGCCGCGACTGCGATTTTGCTGAGTCATCTGCGTGCTATTCCTTTGCGGCAATGAGGATGAGTGACCTGTCCTTTTACTGAACCGTGAGACATTTTTCCAATGCCTCCCTGGTCGCGGTCGGAGAGACATTCCGTGCCGAATCTCACTTTTAGCGGCACCACCGAGCACGATCAGCGAGGGTAACGCTATCCTTCTGGCGCACGCGCGGGGTCGAGTATGCTCTTTTGTCGCCTTCTCGCCTTTGCGTCCAGTTCAGCTCGCGATGCGCCATAGAGGATCGGGGCGAGCACCGCGGCTCCCCACAGGAAAGAGACCAGCACTCCAAACAGAAAAAGACCCCCGTCAGACATGGTGCTCCTCCTTCCGCGTCTGGGTAAGCAACGTGCCCAGCGTCAGGATTGAGGGAACCCACAGCCCGACAAAGAGGCCCTGTTCCTTGTTCCCGACGACGAACCAGAGATACACCGAAAGCAAGAATGACAAGCCCGCGGCGCTGAGAAACAACATTTTCGACAAACGATGGACGGCCATTGATGAACCTCCTGCTTGAATTCTGCTCTTTGTCACTCCGAGTGCTCGACCGTTACGCGCCTTGTTGGGTCCGAACGGCTTGCAAAAATTCGTTGCGCAAGGCGGGATCATCGCGAAACTCTCCCAACAGGGCCGAGGTCACGGTTTTCGAGTTCTGCTTCTCGACGCCACGCATCATCATGCAAAAGTGGGACGCCTCCACCATCACGGCGACTCCACGCGGGTTGAGGGCCTCATGAAGGGCTTCCGCCACTTGCTGGGTTAGACGCTCTTGGACCTGCAAGCGACGCGCATAGATATCAAGGAGCCGTGGGAGCTTGCTCAAGCCGACGACCTTGCCCGCCGGAAGATACGCGATATGCGCCATGCCATGGAAGGGAAGAACGTGGTGCTCGCAGAGCGAGTAGAACTCAATGTCCTTGACGAGGACCATTTGATCGTACCGTTCGGTGAAGACGGCCCCGTTCAGTACATCCGCCATCGTCATGGTTGATCCCGCCGTCAGATAGGTGAGCGCCTTGGCCATGCGTTCAGGCGTCCGGCGGATTCCCTCTCGCCGGATATCCTCGCCAAGGGCGGAGAGGATGTCGGTTGCCGCCTCGGTAATCATCGCTAGCGGCGCGAGGGGAACCGCGTTGACGTGCCTGACGCTGGTATTCTGGTTCGTGTGACATTCCACCATCGGTTGGCGACGTGGTGTCACTGCTGATGTCGAGATATCCATTACTCCTTCCTTTCCTGAGCGAACGCTTGGAGAATTTCGTCTATCTTCGTGCTGTCCGCGACGGATCCCTGGTTCATTGGCGAACACCCGACGTGATTTGGCGAAACGGTCCCGCGGGACTAGCTGGTGGTGGGGCTGTTTTCGGCGGTGGCAATTGCCGCAACCCGCGGCGAATGTAATCAGCGTCGAGGTTCAACTGGTCACAGATCGACTCAAAAGAGAACGCCCAGGAGTGGTCGGAAGACGCGAACCACAGGGCATCCTCGCGGAACAGCCGCTGGCCACGCTTCGTGTGGCTGTGACGGTGGCGCAGGAATGAACCCACGGCATCCTCCAGTACC
>JABFSC010000788.1 GCA_013140885.1 Deltaproteobacteria bacterium
AAAAATAGACGTTGCGCATACGCATCTCTTCACCACCGCCGATACCTCATGGCGGCCCGCACCCGTCGTTCGGCGAGGGCCACCGCGGCCTGACGTGGCAGACCGCGCGTGCGCGCCGTCTCTTCCAGGACCGCGGTGGTGTTCGCGCGAATTTTCTCCTCGATCATCTGGAATGCCGTCGTCTGGGTGCCGCCGTGATATTCGACCGCCGCACAGATCACCCCGCCGGCGTTGGCGATAAAATCCGGAATCATGAACACGTTCCGGTCGTGCAGAATCTGCTCCGCCTCGGCGGTCGCGGGGATGTTCGCGCCTGACACGATCAGCTTGGTCTTGAGGCGACTGACATTCTCCGCGCGCAAGACATCGGGCCGCGCGGCGGGAATCCAGATGTCACACGCAATGTCGATCGCGGCCTCGCGGTCCAGTTTCTCGCCGGGTGCATAGTCCACCACGCTTTTTCCCGCGTGCTTCAGCTCAATGAGTTGTGCAACATCAATACCGTTGGCATTAAACAGGGTGCCGTGTGAATCGGCGGCGCCAACCAAGACCGCGCCCTTGGCACTGAGAAAGCGAGCAGCATGTTGCCCCACGGAGCCGAACCCTTGCACGACGACACGGGCGCCACGAAGCGGGAGGTCAAGAAACTTGGTGGCCACCTCGGTGCAAATACTCAGGCCGAATCCAGTCGCGCCAATCTCATCAAGTGGAATGCCGCCAATTTCGGGTGGGAGCCCCACAGCGCGATCGATTTCATCCTTGATCCAGGCCATGCACTGCTCATCGGTCCCCATGTCTGGGCCGGGAATATAGTCGGTGATCCCTCGGATTGCCCCGGCGAAAGCACGGATGAGCTTTTCCTTCTCCGCGCTGGGCATTTTGGGGTCGGCCATGATGACGGACTTGCCGCCGCCGTGCGGCAATCCCGCAGCGGCGTTCTTGAGCGTCATGGCACGAGCTAAGCGAAATGCCTCTTCGGCACTCACATCAGTCGCCATGCGAATCCCACCAATCGCCGGGCCACAGGCCACATTGTCCACCGCGACGACCGCCTTGAGCTTCACCGTGGGATTGTAGATGTGGATGATTTTGTTGGGGCCCAGATCGTCCGCGAAGTCAAATAGCTCGTGCATGGTCGTCCTTTCAGCAGCGAATTTGCATTGGATTGAGTGAGCAACGCTTATGCCAGTGAGACAGCGTTGCTTCGCCGCATCATCAGCGTCACTGCGCGGACGCTTTCTTATGAACGGGAAAAGTCCCGTGATCTTTTCGCGAAGATGGCAATGGACAGAGTTTCGGTGTGACGCTAGAGAATGTCGCGTCTCCGCAGATCGCGAACCACCACGACCACGTACAATCCCATACCAACGACGAGCATCGGAATGCCGACCAGGATACCAATGCCGAAACTCCACACCCCAAACCCCTGCCACAGATAAAAGGTGACGCACAGGAGTCCGATGAGGGTGCAACCGATGGCGGGTCTGAGCAGAGGTGCGGTGTCGGACGGTGCTGGGAAAGAAGGCATTAGCGTGGCTCCAGAACTTGACGTTCCGCTGGACTCGGGTGTGGGGACCCGTGACATTGTATGCAACTGGCGCGATTGGCGGCGAGATCGGTGGCGAGCGCCCGATGGCTGTCGCCGCTCACAAAGCGTTGCGCTTCGGCGTGACACGCCAAACAATTGGCATTGGGATACGGACCCCGGTGACGAATCGGCTCATGCCAACTCCGGGTCACATACAAGAGCCAATGCCGAAGGGCCGCGCTCTTCGCGGCGCGCGTGCCATGCAGCCCGTAGGTGGAATGGCAGGTGTAGCATTGGTTGCGCGGAATCCATCGGTGCTGATAATGCCGCGCCGCGAGCGTGCGACTCTCGGCGTTTTGCATATCACTGATGAATGGGCGCATGACGTGACACGAGCCGCAACTGCTGACCGCTGTGGTCTCTTCCATCACGCGGCTGATGGTTCCCGTCAGAGCCAAGCTGGGCAGCAGGAAAAGGACCACGAACCATAGCCAATGATACGTGCGAGACGACAGCCGCTGGGGACGCAGCCCCGCGAGGGAGACAAGGATCACAAGGGCGATTAGGGAAAGGATCGCCGCAGTAAGAGCAAGATTACGCATAGGCACTTACACAAGGGCTGGTTGGCAATAAGGAAAAATCACTTGATCCCCCTCACCCTAGCCCTCTCCCAGCCGGGAGAGGGAACTCGGAACCTGAAACTCGAAACTCGCTTTTGCCGTCACTAAAAGTGTTTCAGCGTCTCGATGACATAGTCAATGTCTTTCTCGGTCTGCGTCGCCGCGACCTGGAGCCTGATCTCATCTTCTCCTCTGGGGACGACCGGATACGTGAGACCGGTGACGAGGATATCGTGCGCAAAGAAGTGCTCGACCAACGCCGCGGTCTTTGCCGTGTCACGAATCAGCAGCGGCACGATGGGGTGCTCGCTCGGAATGGTGTCATAGCCCAAGGCGGTGAGCGCGGTGCGCAATTGCGTGCCACGGGCGTGGAGCCGCGCTAATAACGCGAGCCCCTCGTCACTGTCCACAATCCGCAACGCGGTCAACGCGGCGGCGGCCTCCGCTGGCGTGATCGGATTGGAATAGATATACAACGGCGCCGTTTCTCGCAGGTACGCGATCACCGCGGCTGTGGACACGACATACCCGCCGTTCACGCCCAGGGATTTACCCAAGGTGGCGATGAGGATGTCCGCGTGCGCTGCGGTCTGTTCTTCCGTGCCGCGTCCAGTCCGCCCCAGCGCGCCGATTCCGTGTGAATCATCCACGATGGTGATGACGCCTTCTTCATACGCTGCTTCATGGTATTGGCAGACGGTGATGAGTTCACGCAAAGGGGCATGGTCTCCACGCATGCTGAAGACGCCGTCGGTCACCACGCATACGCGCTTGACCTTGCCTTTATTGGTGTCGAGCAGGATGTTCAGCGCCTGCATATCGACATGCGGATAGACCGCTCGCGCCGCTGGCTGCGCTAAGCGGATCGCGGTGATGATGCTGTTATGATTCAAGGCGTCGCTGATGACCAAGGTGGAATTGGTCACCAGTTGCGGCAGCACCCCCACCACCGTCGCGTAAGCCGCGCTCATCACCATCGCCGCGTCTCGGCCATGAAACGCGGCCAGGGCGGTTTCGAGTGCCACGTGCGGTTGATACGTGCCGCTGATAAACCGTACTGCCCCAGGGCCAGTGCCGAATTGTTCCGCTGCCCGTGCTTCGCTGGCGATCACGTGCGGATGGAGGGCCAGCCCCAAATACGCATTGGCGTTCATCCGTAAAAAGGCCCGGTCCCCATAGCCCGCGAGATAATAGCGCTCGCTGAACCCACCCGCGGCGGCCTTGATGCCGGTGATGACTTTTTCCGCTCCCTTGGCGGTGCCGCGCGCCTTTAGCCCGGCGACATGGATGGTGAGCAGGTTCTCTATTTTTTCCAGTGCCATCGTGTCTTTCCTTACCGCATGTTCCGCGTGAGAGTGGCCAGCATATCGTCCACCGTGGCCGTGAGATCATAGTTCGGTCGCCACTCCCATTCCGTGCGCGCGGCGCTATCATCCATGTGCCGGGGCCACGATTCGGCGATGGCTTGGCGGACCGGATCAATGGCGTAGCGCATGACAAAGGCGGGAATGCGGCGGGTGATGGCGGCGGCGATCTCTTCCGGGGCGAAGCTCATCGCGGTGATGTTGTAGCCGTTGCGATGAAGCAAACGGCTGCTGTCCGCTTCCATCAAGTCGAGGGCGGCCTTGATCGCGTCGGGCATGTACATCATATCGAGGCGAGTGTCAGCTTTGAGAAAGCAGTCGTACCGTTGCTCCTTGAGCGCCGCGTGAAAGATATGGACCGCGTAATCGGTGGTCCCGCCGTGCGGGAGAGTTTTATGCGAGATCAAGCCTGGATAGCGGACCCCGCGCGTATCGACGCCAAACCGCTGGTGATAGTAGTCACACAACAGTTCGCCACTGACCTTGGTGATGCCATACATGGTCGTGGGGCGTTGAATGGTGTCTTGCGGGGTGTTCTCTGGTGGTGTCTGGGGGCCAAAGGCGCCGATAGAGCTGGGAAAAAACACCGCGCAGTGATGGAGCCGGGCGGTGTCCAACACGTTGAGCAAACCGTTCATATTGATATCCCAGGCCACTTGTGGGGACGCCTCGGCTTCGGCGGATAGCACCGAGGCCAAATGGTAGATGGTGGTGATCTGGTGCGTGCTGACGATGGCTTGCAAGGCGGTGGCAGCCCGGACATCCAGTTGGCAATACGGGCCAGCTTCAACGATGTCCGCGCTCGGCTGACGGGCATGACCAGCGGCGATGACATTGGCGGCCCCGTAGCGCGCGCGTAAGGCTGGGGTCAGCTCCGAGCCGATTTGTCCGGTCGCGCCGGTGATGAGAATTTTTGTCATGGGCTCTCCTAGTGCGCTGGCATACCATCAGACCTTCGTGGCGATACCAGCAGGGAGTATGCCAGCGACTCAATCCATCCAGGCGACATTGGTGCGCTTCGGAACTATGAGCAAACCGGGGGTTTTAACCCCCGGCTACCCTCATTGCCTCGCTCCGCGAGGCCAAATACGCCGCAGAGCGGCAAGTGAGAGTAGCCGGGGAGTTCAGTCCCCGGCGCGGGGCGGCGTGGGGGCTTCCTTAACTCAATGCCATTGCCCAGCCGGGAGAGGGAACTCGGAACCTGAAACTCGAAACTCGCTCATCTTTCCGACAACCAGGAAAATTTCATCCGGTGTTTCGCGTTTTCGGGAAAATGTAGACCGCGCATCCCGCACTCACCGCCGATTATCATGGAACGCGCGATTGGTACGTCGCTTGCGGTGCTTCCGTGCGCGGTGGCAAGCCAAAGAGAGTTACCGTGTCTGAACTGATCGCCTGTATCCCGAACTTTTCCGAAGCGCGCCGCCCGGAAGTGGTCCACGCCATTGTCAAGGCGATGACCACGGTCCCCGGCGTGCGCGTGCTTGATGTCAGTTCCGCGCTCGACCATTTGTATGAGGCGGCGGTCACCCACCCTCAAGCATGCCTCGTCAGTGACACGCGTTCCGAGGGGTGGGCACGATGTCTTACGGCACGGGGTGTGTGGCACGCCCCGTGCCTTCCTGTTCAGTAGCAAGGAGGAAGTGTCGATGCAGATGCAACATTTTTTCGATCCCAACACCTGGACGCTGACATATCTGGTGTATGACCAAGACTCGCGCCAAGGTGTGGTGATCGACCCGGTCATGGATTTCGACCCCAAGAACGGTCGTACTCGCAACGAATCCAGTGAAGGAGTGGCGCGTTACATTGATGCCCACCGGCTCACTCTCCTTTACGCGCTGGATACGCATGCCCATGCGGACCATCTGAGTGGGATGCAGTTCTTTCGCCAACGCTATGGTGCCCAGACCGTTATCGGGGCACGGATCACCCAGGTCCAACAGCGCTTTCGCGACTTGTATAATCTGGGCCCGACGTTTCCCGTCGATGGCCGTCAATTTGACCGGCTGCTGAATGAAGGGGAGCGATTGACCATTGGCGGGTTGTACCTCACGGCCCTCCATACCCCTGGGCATACGCCCGCCTGCATGACCTATCAGATCGGGGATGCCCTGTTTGTCGGCGATACGCTGTTCCAACCCGATTATGGAACCGCACGCTGCGATTTTCCTGGTGGGTCCGCCGCCGCGCTGTACGACTCGATTCAGCGCATGTACGCGATGCCCAATCCCACCCGGCTGTTTACCTGCCATGACTACCAACCTGACGGGCGACCACTGCGATACGAAAGCACGGTAGGTGAGCAAAAGGCCACCAACATCCAGCTCAATGGGCGCACCACCAAGGAGGAGTTCATCGCCTTTCGCGCCCAGCGCGATGCCACGCTCGCCGCGCCCGTGCTGATTCTTCCGGCGTTGCAGGTGAATATCCGCGCGGGGCACTTGCCTGAACCAGAAAGTAACGGGGTGGCGTATCTGAAGCTGCCACTCAACGTCCTCTAGCGCGTTTGAACACCGGCGCTGGGCGGGAGCATGGCGGCCGGCAGGGAAGGAGAGACGATATGAAAACACGGATTGCCATGATGGCGATTATTCTTTGGGGGCTCACGGTGGGGGTGTTCGCCTATTTCTTCGTCCGGGGGTGGACAACAACTGGAGCCGATAACCGGATCGCCGTGCAACTGGCACCGGCGGAACGGGAGCTGGTGTTGAGCGAGATGCGGCAGATGCTCA
Source organism: Deltaproteobacteria bacterium (assembly GCA_013140885.1). Classification (GTDB taxonomy): domain Bacteria; phylum Desulfobacterota; class Binatia; order Bin18; family Bin18; genus JABFSC01. The sequence goes on from JABFSC010000788.1 coordinate 6,248, forward strand.
CCTCGGTCCACGGCTTGATTGATGCGGCGGCCCGCGCGGACCCAAAAGGGATGGAAGAAGCGGCCCGCGCATCCGGCATGAGCATGGCAGCGGATGTGAATCCGTTGCTCATGGCGAAACTCCCCCTTGAGTTCAAGCAGCTTGGGA
>JABFSC010000034.1 GCA_013140885.1 Deltaproteobacteria bacterium
ATATCATCATGACACCCCAAAAGAGCACAACGCCAATACTAATAATTCGTTTCATAGAAGTGAGCCCGCTGTTCTTATTGAAGGGGCATCGGCAGGTGCCGGGAATTTCTGTAATAGTGCCCCCATGACGCAAGACGCGAGTTGTTCGCTGGAAACGCCCATCCCGCCGCGCTTTTTAGCGGACCGCATGGTGGGACGCTTGGCTCGATGGTTACGCATTGTGGGCTATGACACGGCGTATCTGCCCCAACTGTCGCCGCAAGGACTGTTACGTGAGGGGCGACGACAAGGGCGGGTGCTGCTCACGCGAGATACGCGATTGCTCCGTGAGAAAGACGCTCCCCCGCTCCTTTTTATTCGGGACGATCACTTTCGCGAGCAATTGAAGCAAGTCATTCACGAATGTCACCTCACGCCGATGACCTCGCTTTTTTCGCGATGCTCCGAGTGTAACCAGGTGCTTGCCGCCGTTGAGAAAGAGACCCTCCAAGGGCAGGTGCCGGAGTATGTGTGGCGAACGCAAGAGACCTTCCACCGTTGTCCAGAGTGCCATCGCCTTTACTGGGGAGCGACTCACAAAGATCATGTGTTAGCGGAACTGCGCCGGATCGGAATCGAAGGCTGAAAATCCGAGAGTCTAGGAGTCTGAGAGTCTGAAGATCAAGGAGACTCCGAGACTCCTGGACTCCGAGACTCCGAGACTCCTAGACTTTTCCCAACTGCCGCCGCGCCTCGTACAGCACGATAGCCGCCGTGTTCGAGAGGTTGAGGCTGCGGACGTAGGTGCCTTCCATCGGAATTGTGTAGAGATCGTCGGCCAAGAGGGTCTTGACCACATCGGGCAGTCCGCGTGTTTCACTGCCAAAGACAAGCAAATCATCCGCGCGATACTGGACTTGCGTATAGGAGCGTGTGGATCGCGCGGAGAATCCCACCATCCGGCCCAGCGGGCGACGGGCGAGAAACTCTTGCCAGTTGGGATACGTATGCAGATCGACGTAAGGCCAGTAATCGAGTCCCGCGCGTTTGAGGTAGCGATCTTCGAGCGAGAAACCTAACGGGCCGACCAGGTGAAACGTCGTATTGGTCGCGGCGCACAGCCGGGCCGTGGTGCCAGTGTTCGGCGGAATTTCGGGTTCGACGAAAACGATGTGCATGGGGGAAAACAGTTCGGAGTTGAGGGCAGTTCGGAGTTGAAAACAGTTCGGAGTTTAGGGCAGTTCGGAGTTTTGGGGTTCCACTGCGTCTATGGGAAATAAACGGTCACCAACCTTGAGCATGTAGGAGCGCGTTGTGGAGTCCTCCTCCATGTACGCGGTGAGTTGGTAATAGGCAGGGCGGAGGAACCGCGCGGGGTGTGCTTGTCCTTTGACTCGACAATACAGCACATGCTCTTGGCCAACATGTAAGGTATGGGGATCAAGCGCTTCTTCGCTTTCATCGTTGAGTCGTAACGTGAATCCCTGTTCCGCGTCGCCACTGACCCGCGTGATGACATACGGCGTGTCATCGATTTCCACCGTGACGCGATCCCAGCCAATGGCGATTTCGTGGGTGCCTTCGGCGGTTTTGCGCAAGTGTTGGCTAAACAGCAGGTTGATGCGCCGGTTGTGAATCCGTTCGTCGTTGGCGTACCACCAGCCATCCTTGCCAAAACTAATTTTTCGCGTGGGATCAATCGCCCAGAATCCAGCTTTCGCCATAACGACTTGTTACCTGCTCTCCAGAATCAACGTCACTGGTCCATCATTCACCAGCTGTACCGCCATGTCCGCCTGAAATTTTCCCGTGGCGACGGGCACCTGCTGTTGTTTCATACGCGCGACAAAATGCTCGTACAACGGCAGCGCGGAGTCCACGCCCGCGGCATCGCTAAACGATGGCCGTCGCCCTTTGCGACAATCGCCGTATAAGGTGAACTGTGAAACGACCAAGACCTCGCCGTGCACATCCTGCACGGAAAACGCGAACTTGCCCGCGTCGTCGGAAAAAATTCGCAGGCCAACAATCTTCTCGCTGAGATACTCAGCGTCAGCCCGCGTGTCGTCAGTCGCGATGCCCAGCAGCACGACGAGCCCGCGTCCAATCGCGCCGATGGTCTCACCATCGACGCGGACACTGGCTTCACTGACTCGTTGAATCACGGTACGCATATCGGCCGCTAAATTATCGGTTGCAACAGATCGCGGATAGGGGAGACCGAAGGACTGAGGGTTCAGTTCAGAACCTGAAACTCGAAACCCGAAATTTTTGACCTTAGACTTTGGACCTTGGACTCAAGATGCCGCGTGAGTTATGATCCGCGCCATGTATCCTATTCTTCTGCAAGTCGGGCCGGTGACGATTTATAGTTATGGCGTGATGATGGCCCTGGGGTTTCTGGTGGCCAACTGGGTGGTCAGCAAGGGGTTGCAATCTCAGGGCAAGGACCCGGAGTTTTCTTCGACCCTTGTCGTGTGGGCCGCGGTGGGTGGACTGCTCGGCGCGCGGGTCCTCTTCATTCTGGATCGACTCCCGGAATTCTTCGCGGACCCGCTTTCCATGATTTTCACCGGCGCGGGCTTCGTCTGGTTTGGTGGACTCATTGGAGGCGTCGCCGGTGTCACCCTGTGTATCTGGCGACACAAGATGTCCTGGTTCGAGGTGATGGATGCCGTGGCGCCGAGTATTGCGCTTGGACATGGCATTGGGCGCATCGGCTGCCACTTGGCTGGTGACGGCGATTGGGGACCCCCGACAACGTTGCCGTGGGGAGTGGCGTATACCAAAGCCATTATCGGGTGGGATTATCCGCCTGGCGTGCGGGTGCATCCGTCGGCGCTGTACGAGACTCTTGCCTATACGATGATCTTCGCGATTTTGTGGCGCTATCGCTCGGTGCCACGAGCGACCGGCTCACTATTTTGGGGCTATCTCCTGTTATCCAGCATTGCCCGCCTCCTGATTGAATTCGTGCGCATCAATCCGCCCCTCGCCTTTGGTCTGTCCGAGGCCCAAGTCATTAGTGTGATCTTTATGATCATCGGTGCGATCATGCTGTTCAAAGGAAGAGTGGCCACGCCAGCCACGGTCATGTCGCCACCTCTGCCTCGCGCCGCACGGGGGAAATAACGGTGAGAAAGTGGATCGTTCTTGGTCTGGTGGTGATGAGTTTTGGGTTCTTGCTCACGGTGCGACGTGAGCCATCGTCCTCGGTGCAAATCGCGCCGGACTTTATTTTGCCCGACATGCAAGGGCAAGCGACTCGGTTGTCACAGCTGAAAGGCAAGGTGGTCATGCTCAACATCTGGACGACCTGGTGCCCCCCGTGTCGCAAGGAGATGCCGACGATGGAGACGCTGCATCGCCGCTTGAAAAATAGTGATTTCGTCATGCTGGCCGCGAGCCAAGACATTGATGGCAAAAGTACGGTGCTCCCATATCTCCAGGAGGGTGGGTTCACGTTTCCGGTGGTGCTGGATGTGAATGGCGAGGTCGGCAAAAAATATGGCGTGACCGGGTATCCTGAGACCTTCATCATCGACCGCCAAGGGCAGGTGGTGCATCACCACATCGGCTACAACGACTGGGCACTGCCAGTGGTCGAGACCGCGCTCCGGCGATTGCTCGACCAGGGGGTGTGGGAGCCGTGGGATGGCGGAGCGAATCGTGGGGAGCAGACGCCGATCAAGTAGTGGAAACTCACTTGATCCCCCTCACCCTAGCCCTCTCCCAGTCGGGAGCTCGAAACTTGCGAACTTGAGACTTTGGACCTGAGACCTTGGACTTTGGATCAAGACCTACGCGATCAACTGCCCCAACACATACGGCAGAATCCCACCGTGGCGGTAGTATTCAATCTCAATTGGCGTGTCGATGCGGAGGGTCACCGCGAGTTTCTCGCTGCTCCCATTGGCGCGATGAATGACTAACGTCACATCCTGCCGTGGCTTGATGTTGTCCGAGAGCCCAATGAGGTCAAAGGTCTCAGTGCCATCCAGTTTCAAGGTCTGCGCATTGGTGCCGTCCTTGAATTGGCAGGGGAGGACGCCCATGCCCACCAGGTTGCTGCGGTGAATGCGCTCGAAACTCTGCGCGACCACCGCGCCGACCCCCAGTAGCCGCGTGCCTTTCGCGGCCCAGTCACGCGAACTGCCGGTGCCGTACTCTTGCCCCGCGAACACCATCAAGGGCGTCTTTGTCGCCTGATATTTCATGGCGGCATCATAGATGCTCAGTTGCTCACCACTTGGATAATGCTTCGTCTCTCCGCCGACGACGCCTGGGACCATCAGATTCTTGATCTGTACGTTGGCGAAAGTGCCACGGGTCATCACGCGGTCATTACCACGCCGCGCGCCGTAGCTGTTGAAATCGGCAACCGTGACCCCCTTCTCTTGCAGATAGACTCCCGCCGGTCCCGTCTTCTTAATCGAGCCCGCCGGGCTGATGTGGTCGGTCGTCACCGAGTCGCCAAAAATGGCCAGCGGACGAGCACTGACGAGATCACTGATAGTGCCGGGTTTGCCGGTGAAGTTGGCGAAGAATGGCGGCTCTTGAATGTAGGTGGAATTGCGCTCCCACTGGTACACCGCCCCGGTGCTGCTGGAAATCGCTTCCCACAACGGATTTTGCCCAGCGAAGTCGGTGTAGAGGCGACGGTAGGTAGCTGGGTCCAGCGCGGTTTGGAGGAGATCGCGAATTTCTTGCAGTGTCGGCCATATATCGCGCAGGTACACATCTTTTCCGTCTTTGCCTTTGCCGAGCGGCTCGCGGCTGAGGTCGATATCGACATGCCCCGCCAGCGCGAACGCGACCACCAGCGGTGGGCTCATCAGAAAATTCGCCTTGATGTTTTGATGCACCCGCGCCTCGAAGTTGCGATTGCCACTGAGCACCGCCGCGCCGATAAGGTCATTCTTGACCACCACGTCTTCCAAGACGGGATCCAGCGGACCAGAGTTCCCAATACACGTCGTGCAGCCGTAGCCGACGATATTGAAGCCCAGTTTGTCGAGCGCGGGTTGGAGTCCGGTCTTTTGCAGATACTCGGTCACGACGCGTGATCCTGGAGCCAAGGATGTTTTCACCGTCGATTTGACCGTCAATCCTTTTTCCACTGCTTTCTTGGCAAGGAGTCCGGCGGCGAGCATCACACTGGGATTCGAGGTGTTGGTGCACGACGTAATGGCGGCGATCAGGACATCGCCATGACCCAGTGTCCCGACTTGTTTGCCGTCACGTGTGACCGCGACAGTCTGCGTCAGCGCGTCGGCGGGTTTGTTGTAGCCGTTGTCTTTCACCGGCTTGCTTAACAAATCGGTGAACTTACTCTTGAGGTCCGAGAGCGCGATGCGATCTTGTGGTCGTTTTGGACCCGCGACGTTGGGCTGCACGTCGGCCAGGTTGACTTCTAGCAGTTGGCTATACTGACAGTCCCCTTTGCGCGGAATGCCGAACATCCCTTGGGCCTTGAAGTAATTGCGGAACGCTTCGACTTGCTCATCGGTTCGGCCGGTCGCTTTGAGATAGGTGCAGGTTTCCTCATCGACGGGAAAGAAGCCCATCGTCGCGCCGTATTCCGGGGCCATGTTGGCGACGGTGGCGCGGTCGGTGAGCGGCAGGTTGGTCGCGCCCTCGCCGAAATACTCAACGAATTTGCCCACGACATTGGCCTTGCGCAGAATCTCGGTCAGATGCAGCACCATATCCGTGGCCGTGACGCCTTCGCGTAACGCGCCAGTCAGATGCACGCCAACGACATCGGGGGTCAGGAAGTACACGGGCTGACCAAGCATGCCCGCTTCCGCTTCAATGCCGCCCACGCCCCAGCCGACGATGCCCAGACCGTTAATCATGGTGGTGTGCGAATCGGTGCCGACGAGCGTATCGGGATAGTACACGCGCTCTTTTTCCAGCACGCCGCGCGCGAGGTATTCGAGGTTGACCTGATGGACGATGCCAATGCCAGGCGGCACGACCTTGAAGGTCTTGAAGGCTTGCATGCCCCACTTGAGAAACTGATAGCGCTCTTGGTTGCGTTGGAATTCCAGCTCCATGTTGGCGCGAACCGCGTCCGCTGTGCCAGCATGATCGACCTGGACCGAGTGATCGACCACCAGATCGACCGGGACCAGTGGCTCAATGACTTGCGGATTCTTCCCCAGCGCGGCGACCGTGGAGCGCATGGCCGCGAGGTCAACAAGGAGTGGCACGCCGGTAAAGTCTTGCAGAATGATGCGCGCGACCACGAAAGGAATCTCTTCCGTGCGTTCAGCGTTCGGAGCCCAGTTCGCCAGGGTGCGGACATCAGCCTCGGTGATCTTTTTGCCGTCGCAGTTGCGGAGGACGGACTCCAGCACGATGCGGATACTCACTGGCAACTTGGATACCGGC
>JABFSC010000155.1 GCA_013140885.1 Deltaproteobacteria bacterium
CTATGAATTGTTGCGGGGGAGGATCATTATGAACCCACCAGCCGGGTGGCCGCACGGGTCAGTCGAGTCGAACATTCATGGACCTTTGATGATCTTTGTCCGTACCCACGGGCTTGGGGTCACTCTCGGCTCGAGCGCTGGCTACGACTTGCCTTCCGGTGACACGATTGAACCCGACATTTCCTTCATTACCCATGAACGCTTGAAGGCTGGCCCAGCGCCACAACCAGGGCAATTCGTGCGCATTGTTCCCAATCTGATCGTGGAGATTCTCTCGCCCGCCACGGCACGAAGAGATCGCACCGAAAAGAAAGCGATTTACCAGGAAAACGGTGTGGAGGAGTATTGGCTGGTCGATACCAAGCTCCGTGAGGTGACGGTCTATACCCTCACGGGCAAACGCTTTGGTCGTGGGAAGGTCTACACGGCGCGCGACCTCCTTTCGTCACGCACGCTCAGCGGTTTCACGCTGCGTCTCAGCGAAGTCTTTGTCTAATGCCAATGCACGAAGAGGTACGGACATGGGGCCGACAGAATGAGGCCGACAGACATGGGGGCGACGAACATGGCCGCCATTCTCGCACAGCACGGCATCGCCAACGTGGAGAGTTTGTAGGCCATGCCGATTCCGCCACAGCCCAAGGTCTACCACATCGTGCATGTGGACCGGCTGGCGTCCATTGTGGCCGACGGGTACCTGTGGTGCGATGCGGAGATCGGCCGGCGCGCGCTGCCCGGCACGACGATTGGTATGGGAGCCATCAAACAGCGGCGGCTTGAGGAGCTGACGCTAAACAGCCATCCCGATTTGCACGTGGGCGATTGCGTACCGTTTTATTTCTGCCCGCGTTCGGTCATGCTCTACCTGATCCATCAGGGCAATCATCCGGAGCTGACCTACCGTGGCGGTCAAGGGTCGATTATCCATCTGGAGGCCGATTTGCAGTCTGTCGTTGCTTGGGCCAACCAACAGGGGCGCCGTTGGGCTTTCACGCTATCGAATGCGGGCTCGCGGTTCTTCGAGGATCGTTGTGATATCGCGCAATTGAACGAGATCGATTGGGACGCCGTGCAGGCAACGAACTGGCGGCAGTGCAAGGAAGGCAAGCAGGCGGAGTTCTTGCTCGAACACAGTTTTCCTTGGCACCTGGTCGAGCATATCGGGGTCCACTCGCGGGCCATCTCTCAGCAAGTGGCGCATGCGCTGCCTACGAACGGGTATCGACCGCCGGTCGAAATTCTTGCAGGCTGGTACTACTGAATTGTGGAGGCGGAGACAATGATCGCATATAGAAGCGGGGACATCCTGAAGGATGACGCTGAGGCCCTGGTCAACACGGTGAACTGCGTCGGCGTGATGGGGCGCGGTATCGCATTGCAGTTCAAGGAAGCGTTTCCGGGGAACTTCAAGGCATACGCGACAGCCTGCCAGCAGGGCGAAGTGCAGCCGGGGCGGATGTTCGTGTTCGAGACCGGCCAACTGACGCCGCCTCGCTACATCATCAATTTTCCGACGAAGCGTCATTGGCGCGGCAAGAGCCGGATTACGGACATTGAAGCCGGGCTCGCAGCGCTGGCGAAAGTCATTCGCGAAAAGCAGATTCGCTCGATCGCCATTCCGCCGCTCGGCAGCGGACTGGGTGGGCTGGACTGGGCGGAGGTCAGGCCGCGTATCGAAGCCGTTTTGCGCGCGCTCACCGATGTCCGTGTGCATGTGTATGAGCCAAGAGGGGCACCCGTGTCCGACACGATGACCCACAGCCGCGAAGTGCCAAAGATGACGGCCGGTCGTGCCGCATTGGTCGAGTTGACGCACCGCTATCTCGGTGGGTTGCTTGATCCCTTCGTCACGCTGCTGGAAGTGCACAAGCTGATGTATTTCATGCAGGAAGCGGGTGAACCGTTGCGGTTACGATTCACGCAGGCGCACTACGGCCCTTATGCGGAGAATCTGGGCCACGTGCTGCGCGCCGTGGAAGGACATCTCATTTCAGGTTATGCCGACGGCGGCGACGCGCCGGACAAGCAGTTGAAGCTGGTCCCGGGCGCGGTAGTCGAGGCCGCCCAATTTCTGGAACAGCACGGCGTGACGCGCGCGCACTTCGATAAGGTGGCCAAGCTGGTCGAAGGCTTCGAGTCGCCTGCCGGGCTGGAGCTTCTGTCCACGGTGCATTGGGTCATGAAGCATGAAGTCGTGCGCAATCTCGACGATGTGGTCGAGCGCACCTACTCCTGGAACCCGCGCAAACGACAGTTTACGCCGCGCCAGATCGGTATCGCCGTGCAGGTGCTGGTGCGGCAGGGTTGGGCCGAACCTTTGGACGCGAGCAGCGATCAATGAAACTTCATTTCGAACCCAAGCTCAATTACCAGCTCCGGGCCGATGAAGTGCTGGCGCAAGCCTGAAGTGCTGGCGGTGCCGCGCGAGGAATCGCTACGCATCCGTGGTGATGGGGGCTTCTTCCAGTTCGGTAATAGCAGGTCGGATGCTTCCAGGTCTCCTCTCCCGGCTGGGAGAGGGTTAGGGTGAGGGGGATCAAGAACCTTTCCTCACTACGGCGCCACCGCCACACCCCACGGCGTAGTGCCAACCGTGATCATCGTCAGCAACGTATCCGTGGTCGTATCAATGACGGCCACCTTATCGGCACGGCCCACCGTCACATAGAGCTTCTTCCCGTCCGGGGTCAGCGCGACCCACCACGCGCGTCCACCCGCCACCGGAATCTTACTGGTCACCGTATTGGTCGTGGGATCAATGACATGCACTTCCGGTGTCCGTCCGTGCGCGACATAGACCTTTTTCCCGTCAGGCAGGACCGCGATTCCCACCGGGCGTTCGCCCATTGGAATCGTCGCCGTCACCGCATTGGTGCTGGCATCGATCACGGAAAGCGTATTGGATCGTTCACTACTGACATAGACCCGCGCTCCATCCGGGGTCAGCGCGACCCCGCGTGGGTTTTCCCCAACCTTGATCGAAGTCACCACTTTCCGGGTCTTGGTGTCGACCACCGTCACGTCATGTGAAGTCTCGTTGGGAATGTACGCGCGTGTCGCGTCGGGCGAGAGCACCACGGTTTCTGGCTCGACCCCTGCCGTGATCTTCGTCAGCAGCATTTTCTTCTTGGTTACATCAAGTATGCGCATCAGCCCTTCGTTTTCATTCACCACGTAGAGCAGCTTCCCGTCGGGGCTGATGTCGATGCCTTCGGGATCAATGCCCGCCGCGAGTTTCTTCACGACCTTGTTGGTCGCGGCGTCGATCACGGAAATGTCATTGGAGTTGCCATTGGCGACGTACACGAGTTTGCCGTCGGGGGAGACGACGACGCCACGTGGGCGTTTGCCGACTTTAACCGAAGCAACGACTTGATCCGTCGCCGCGTCAATCACCGTCACGTCATCCGACTTCTCATTCGTGACGTACACATGCGGCGCGGCGAGGAGTGGGGAAAAATCAAAAAGGCAAAAGGCAAAAGGCAAAAATAAGGACAGACGAGTCCTCCGAGAAACGGTGGAAATGTCCTGCGCTTGCTGGTTTTTCATATTGCCTCCAACGCCTTCGCGTCTCCGCGGCTCTGCGTGAGAAAATCCTAATGCGCCGCGGCGGCGGGCTTGCCGTCGGGCGGACATTTCGAGGCTGACCGGAGATACGTGACGATTTTCCACAGCATCTCGTCCGGAAGCCGCCCCTTGAATCCAATCATCTGCGTCTTCGGGACGCCGTCGGACATAATGCGAAAAACATCGGCATCCTTCGCGCCGTTCTTCCATTCGCAATCAAACAGGCTAGGACACTGGCCGGGGCGGGTCGAGTTCTCGGTGACATGACAATAGCCAGCGCAGACTCCCTCGAACATCTTTTTCCCTTCGGCGCTCGCTTTGGCGTCACCGGCGAAAGGATTGGGGCTGGGGGATTCCGCGTTGACGGATAGGGTGGGAAGAACACAAAGAGTGAAAAGAAGGAGGGCACTGCGACGAAGAACCAACATGAACATACGCATGAAAATTTTTCTCCTGGCTCCTGTAAACACCAGGCTATTGTTTTAGTTTCTGAAGCTCGACGGCGCTGTAGGTGGTCGCGAATGGCGCGCGGAAAATCATGCCATAGCGCTCCGCCAAGGTTTTCAGCGTGCCGTCCGCCGCCAAGCGACCGAGAGCCGCATCGATCGCCGTCCGCAATTCCGTATCGCTCTGGCGCGTCGCCACATGCTCATTCCATCGCGCCGCGACCGGAGGCTCATAACCCGTAGTGAAGGCCAGTTTCATGTCCGGATGAGACCGCAGCTGCCATCCCGCTATCGGCCCCCACACAAAGGCCACGGGCGCTTCGCCTTTCGCGACGCTTGTCAAAGCCGCGTCCACGGAAAAGACAGTCTGCATTGTGATCTTGCGCGCGCTCAGGATGAAGCTCGCAATCGTCTGTGCCTGCACGGCGACGGACGAGTCTTGCAGCGCCGTAAGATCGGCTGGGCCAGTCCCCTCGCGACTCACGAACTCAAAGGCGGCCCCATAATAGGGCGCACCAAGCGCGGCTTTGGGCGCGTCTCGGAGCGCATCCGCGCCCGGCATGCTGAAGATCGCGTCGCACTCATTCTTGCTCAGGCGACGCAACGGAAAATCGCTCTCTTCGATTTCCTGAATCTGGGTGCTGTTCGGCACCCACACCGGCAGGAACGTCCGCTGCAACGCTTCGGCCACCGCTTTGCCGGTGTCGAGATCGAAACCCGAATTTTCCTTGCGTGAAGAGAGCGGCAGGTTGTCTTCGAGCAGACAGACGCGCAACTCGGCTTTCTGCTCAGCCTGAGCAATCGTGCCCACCGCGAGAATGTGGAGGAAAGAAAGGAGTGTCAGAGCGGGTGTGAAACCCGCTCTGACCGTGACACGGAGCCAATGAAGGAAAGCCATTGGATGTTTCACAAGAGGTTACTGCGGCAATGCCAGCACTATGACCGCGCTGCCTTTGGTGCCCAGGGCATGTTCACCAACGATGGTCACCGCGAGGCCACCACCACCACTCGGAATGGCCACGAACTGGCGGCCACCGACTTTATACGTGACGGGTTGCCCACGCACGGGAGACCCCGTTTGGAGCTTCCACAGCAACTCACCAGTAGTGTCATCGAAGGCGAGGGCATAGCCCATCTGATTGCCAGTGAACACCAAGCCGCCAGCGGTGGCCAGCGTGCCGCCGACCAACGGATACTCGTCCACATAGCGCCATTTGATCGCGCCGGTCGAAGGATCAACCGCCGAGAGATGGCCATACGAGGATTGATCGTCCCCTTCGGTTTTCCCTGGGCCGCCGCCCCAGAACGGAATGCCTTGGATGAAGGTCGCGGCGGCTTTTTCCATTTTGCCGCAGCTTTCGATCACCGGCACGTAGATGGACTTGGTCAGCGGGCTGTACGCCGCTGTATAAGCGCCGTTTTGCCCACCCACGTTTCCGGGGCAGATCATGGACTTGTTGCCGCCTTCTTCTGGCAGAAAGTCAGGGTTGACGATGGGACGGCCTTTCTCATCAAGCCCTTTCGCCCAATTCAAGCGGTCCACATATTGTGAGCCGTGCAGATATTGCCCATCGGCGCGGTCCAACACATAGACGAACCCATTACGGTTCGGCTGGGCGAGGGCTTTGACGGTTTTGCCGCTGCGGTCCACATTCACGAGGAACATGCCGGTGTTGCCGTCATAGTCCCACACATCGTGGGGGGTAAACTGAAAATACCATTTGAGGTCGCCGGTGGCGGGATTGAGGGCCAGGACGGAATTGGAGTAGAGGTTGTCGCCTTTGCGCGAGTCGCCGTTCCAATCGGGGGAAGGGTTGCCGGTTGCCCAGTAGAGAATGTCTTGTTCGGGGTCATACGAGCCGGTAACCCAAGCTGGCGCGCCGCCCACTTTCCAGGAATCGCCTGCCCAGGTTTCCACGCCTTTTTCGCCTTCGGTGGGCACGGTATAGCGACGCCACGTCCGTTTCCCCGTCTTCGCATCATAGGCGTCAATGAAGCCACGCGCGCCATATTCACCGCCCGCGATGCCGATAATCACGTTGCCTTTGATGACGAGCGGCGCGGCGGTTGCGCTATAGCCCTTGCCGTACTCGTCCATGACCACGTTCCACGCCACTTTGCCGGTCTTGCGGTCCAAGGCCACCAAGCGGGCATCGAGTGTCGCCATGAACACTTTGTCATCAAGAATCGCCACGCCACGATTGGTCGGGCCACAACAGATGCGCAGATCATCGGGCAGTGGATGGTCATATTTCCACAGTGGTTCGCCGGTGACGGCATCCAACGCATAGAGATGGTTGTACGAGGCGGGCAGGTACATGATGCCATCCGCGACGATGGGCGCGGCT
>JABFSC010000263.1 GCA_013140885.1 Deltaproteobacteria bacterium
CTCCTGCAATGAGTGACCAAGTGTCCACCAAACTATGCCAGCCGTGGAGAGAACTTCCCGCACGATTCCTTTACGATTGAAGGCGACGGCTTCGCGGACGGCTTCAGCCGAGATCACGTCACGATATTCCCGACAGATCTGCTCAGGAGTCAATCCCGTGCGCAGGAGTTCAAGTACATCGGATACCAGGATACGAGACCCTCTGAAAATCAATTGTCCCCGACAAACGCGCGTATCAGTCGCGAGATAGCGGCCAATTTCGATACGAGCCATACCATGCTCCCCGGTGAAGAGTTGTAGGGGGGACGCGCCGCGCCCCCGTCCGTGCTGTATTTTTGCCTTTTGATTTTTGCCTTTTGCCTTTTGATTTTTTTGTCTTCTACCCCCGCGTGCCAATCGTGCCGTTGCCGTGCAATTGCGCGAGTTCCGTCGCGCTGAAGCCCCAATCCCCCAGGGCTTCATCCGTATGCGCGCCCGGTGCCGCCGGGGGGCGCTGAATCGCGCTGGGGGTCCGGGCAAAGCGCGGGGCCGGAGCGGGCTGAATCACCCCGTCGATCTCCACAAAGGTGCCGCGTTCGCGATTGTGCGGATGCCGCGGGGCTTCCTCCAGGCTCAGCACCGGCGCGAAACACACATCACTCCCTTCCATGATCGTGCACCACTCCTCGCGCGTCTTGGTCTTGAAAATCTTGGCGACCCGCTCCTTCAGCGCCGGCCACGCCTGGCGATCCTGCTGACGCGGCAGCTCCTCGTGTTGCAGCCCACTCAACCGCAACAAGTCGGCGTAGAACTTCGGCTCAATCGAACCGATGGAAATGTATTTCTTGTCGCTCGTCTCGTACACGTCATAGTAATGCGCGCCGGTATCCAGAATGTTCTCGCCGCGCACATCGCTCCAACGGCCCGCGGCCCGCAACCCATAAATCGCCGCCATCAGGGAGGACGCCCCATCAGTCATGGCCACGTCAATCACCTGCCCCTTGCCGGACTTCTGCGCCTCCAGTATCCCCGCCACCACGCCCAACGCGAGATACACGCCACCACCACCGAAGTCGCCCACCAGATTGAGCGGCGGCACCGGGGCCTCACCCTTGCGGCCAATCGAATGCAGCGCGCCAGTCAACGCGATGTAATTGATGTCATGGCCAGCGGCATGGGCGAGTGGCCCATCCTGGCCCCAGCCGGTCATACGGCCAAACACCAGTTTCGGATTCCGCGCCAGACACACATCCGGCCCCAGGCCCAATCGTTCCATGACCTTAGGTCGGAACCCTTCAATCAGCGCATCGGCTTTTGCAATCAACTTGAGCGCGACTTCCGCTCCTTCCTTCTTCTTGAGATCAATCGCCACCGACCGCCGCCCGCGATTGAGCACCCCGTATTTCGCTTCGGTCGGGATTCCCAGATTGGCATCCTCGGCGCGATCAATGCGCAGGACTTCCGCTCCCATGTCGGAGAGCAGCATCGCGCACATCGGGGCCGGACCAATGCCCGCGAACTCGACAATTTTATAGCCTGACAAAACTCCCATAGCGTTCACCTCCTGGATAAGTTGCTCTCTCACTATCAAGTTCCACTCGGCGCGACTACGGTCTGGGTCCAAAGTCTCAAGTCCAAGGTCCAAGATCCAAAAGTCTCGTGCGCTCAACTCAGTCCTCAGTCCTGAGTCCACAGTCCTTTTTTTCACTTTTGACTTTTGAACTTGAAACTTTGGACTTTGGACCTGAGACTTTGGACTTGAGACTTTGGACCTTGGACTTTTCCAAAGAGGGGCCTTGCGCAAACCTCGCGGGATGAAAAAAGGAGGGCCGAAAAATTTCCACGAGGAACTGCTGACTATGCCATCCACTCAACGTCGTCCGCCGCGTCTCTATGTTGTCAAAAAATCCGTGATTCATGGCCGCGGCGTGTTCGCCGCGACCGCGATCTCCAAAGGGACTCGCATTATCGAGTATGTGGGTGAGCGCATCTCGCACGCGGAGGCCGCGCTGCGCTACACCGGTGACCCAGATCCCAAGCGCATCATTTTGTTGTTTAGCGTGAATCGCAAAGTCGTGATCGACGCCGCGGTTGATGGCAATGACGCCCGGTTCATCAATCACGCCTGCGCGCCCAACTGCGAAGCGGTGGACGAGGATGGCCACATTTTCATTGAAGCCACTCGGCGTATTGAGCCAGGCACGGAGCTCACCTACGACTACCATCTCTCTCTCGGCGCGCGCCGCACGAAAAAAGATGACATCGCTTATCAGTGTCGCTGCGGCAGCCGCAAGTGTCGCGGCACGATGATCGCCCCGTCACGGAAGAAGAATTGAGTCATTGCGTCAATCGCTTGCTGAAACCGCTTTCGATCAGCTATTACTAACGACGCTCGCATTCCGTGGGCGCACTGGTGTCCGCAACCTCGTGACAGAAAGGAAAACCTATGGCGAATTCCACTTCGTTCTTTGGCGTAGTCCGTGGCTTTTTTCGCGATTATTTGACGGTGATGGGCGCGCGTGGCTCATTTGGTCAGCTGGTCCACCGTGCGACCGAAGATGCCGCGTTGCGGCAGCGACTCCTCGCTTCCCCCCAGAAAACCCTGGCCGAAGCTGGCGTCACTCTCCCAGCGGGGATCGAAGTCGAAATCGTGGAAAACACCGACAAAATCATTCACCTCGTCCTGCCTCCCTTGGTGGGCGCGGGCGACGCAAAAGGAGGCAACTAATGGCCATCAATCCCGTCAAACAAGCGATTATTCGCGCCTGCACCGATGCCGCCTACCGCGCCCGGCTGCTCGCCGATCCCCGCGCGGCGTTGGCCGAGGAAGGGGTCGAGGTCCCGCCAGGCATCGAAGTGCGTATCCACGAGAACACCGACAACAAGATCATCGCCGTGTTGCCAGGCCCGCAAGCCGCCGAGCTACGCGACCGCACCAAGGACATCACCGATGGTCCAGTGGCGAATGTCCCGGCAGGACTGACGCTCGAATGGCAAGGGTCCGCGCTCATCGCCGTGGGTCGCATCGACACCAATGCCGCCCCCGCTCTGCGACGCGAGCTGATGCGCGCCTTCATGGATGTCGATCTGGTGATGTCGGGCGTGACCTTCTTGAGTTCCCCCGGCTTGGCCGCGTTACTAGCGGGCCAGAAACATCTCAATGCCCATGACTGTCAGTTACGTCTGTATGATGTCCCACAGGATATTCGCAATGTGTTAGAGCTGGTCGGATTCTTGGATCTGTTCGAGATCGTCAACCAAGACATCATGTCCGATCCCGCCGTCGCCGCGATGGTGGCGATGCCGTTTCATTAGAGTGGAGACACCACCCCGCGTGACTACATGGTTCAGGTTGGCCCATTCTTCGGCCTCGCTCATCCTTGGCCTGTGGCTGCTCGTTGGCACGTGCCACGCGGCGGACGATATCGACATCGGCATGTCCGCCGCCTTCACCGGCCCCTCGGCGGAGTTGGGCATCGAACTCTATCGCGGGTCGATGGCCTACTTCACGAGCGTCAACGAAGCCGGAGGCATCCACGACCGCAAGATCGCGCTGAAAGTCTACGATGACCAGTATGACCCCGACCGCGCGATTGAAAACACCATCACCCTGATCGAACGGGACGGCGTCACCTCCCTCTTCAATTACGTCGGCACCCCGACGGTCACCCGGGTACTACCACTCCTGCGCCACTACCAGAACAAGTCCGTGCTGCTGTTCTTCCCCTACACCGGCGCGCAGCCCCATCGCGAGCCCCCGTACAACACCTTCGTCTTTAACCTGCGCGCCTCCTATCGACAGGAGACCGAGGGGCTGGTCGATCATTTCGTCCGCCTCGGTCGCAAGCGTATCGCCATTTTCTATCAAGCCGATGCGTATGGACGGAGCGGCTGGGCGGGCGTGCGCCGGGGGTTGACCGAGCACGGGCTTCAGCTTGTTGGCGAGGCCACCTATCGCCGGGGCACCCAGTCCACCGAGAGCTTTCAGGAACAGGTCAATATCCTGAATGCCACCACCCCGGACGCGATTATCATTGTTGGCTCCTACGCCGCCGCCGCCGGGTTCATCCGCGACGCGCGTGACAGTGGGGTCACCGTCCCTATCGCCAACCTCTCTTTCGTGGGCAGCGAGGCGATGTTGCAACTGCTCCAGGCCGCTGGCACCGCGCGGGGCAAGGACTACACGGACAACCTGATTACCTCGCAAGTGGTGCCGAGCTACAACGACCTGACGATCCCCGCCGCGCAGCAGTATCGCGAGATGATGGACCGCTATAACCCCCCGCCGCCACCGCATCTGGTCACGGTCCCACCACAACCGTTTCACTACAGCTTCACCAGTTTCGAGGGCTTCCTCAACGCCAAGCTGCTCACCGCCCTCCTGCGCGGCAGAGCACAGGCCGCCCCCTCGGCCTCGTTCTCGTCCTTTATCGAAACGGTGCGCGAATACGACATTGGGGTCGCCAACCTCGTCTCCTTCGGCCCAGAACGGCACCAAGCGCTCGATGATGTCTATTACACGACCGTGCAGGATGGCCAGTTCCTCCCCATCACCGATTGGTCACGGTGGCAACGATGAAGCTGACCACGCTGTTTCACAAGACCCTGCTGGTGATGGTGATCCTCTTCGGCATCATCGCCGCCGCCACATCCATCCTCTCGGCTTGGAACCTCTATCACCACCTGACCACGCAGTATCGCAGCAAAGGAATCGCCCTCGCCAAGAGTATCGCCGACTCCAATGTCGAGGCGCTGCTCAATAGTTCCGCCGCGACCTTACAGGCCACGATCGACCAATTTCTTGGCATCGAAGGCGTCACCTACGTCTTCGTCATTGATGCCCAGCGCACCATTCTCGCCCACACGTTTGTCCCCCAGGTGCCCCCAGAGCTGACGCTGCTTGACGACACGTCGCGCGACATCATCGTCCGGGACATATCGCCGCGAGGTATCGGCGATGTCATGGATGTGGCGGCCCCGGTCTTGGTCGGCGTGGCAGGCTATGTCCATATCGGCATGGACAAGGCGATCATCCGCACGGCGATCTGGTCCGCCATCCGCGATCAACAGCTCGTCCTGTTCGCGATTTTTCTCCTCAGTCTCGGACTCGCCAACATCTTCGTGAAGCGAATTTCTCGCCCACTGGAGCAGTTCACCACGCAAGTCGCGCGGCTTGCCACGCACGATTTTGCTACGCCGTTCCCTGAGCAGGCGGACGTCGCGCTCATTGCCCGGCAATCGACCGATGAGATTGGCGCGCTGGCCACGGCCTTTCTGTCCATGGAAGAGGCGTTGACCCAGTCCATCGCGCATCTCAAGGAGACCACCGCCGCCAAGGAGCGGATCGAGAGCGAACTCCAAGTCGCCCGCGAAATTCAGATGAGCATTTTGCCGCGTATCTTCCCGGCGTTTCCGCAGTGCACGGAATTCGAGCTACATGCCACCATCGAACCGGCGCGCGAGGTCGGCGGCGACTTTTACGATTTCGTGCTGGTCGATAACGACCGCCTCTGCTTCACCATTGGTGATGTGTCCGGCAAGGGGGTCCCCGCCTCGCTCTTCATGGCGGTCACCAAAACCCTGTGGCGGGTGGCGGTGGCGCAGCATGCGCGCCCGGACCTGGTGCTCACCATGCTCAACAACGAACTGTGTCGCGACAACGAGTCCGGCATGTTCGTCACCGTCTTCCACGGGGTGCTGCATCTCCGCACCGGCGAAATCCAGTACAGTAACGGCGGCCACAACCTGCCCTACCACCTGTCGCGCACCGGTCAGGCCCAGTTCATCGCCAACACCGGGGGCATGGCGCTGGGGGTGACGGACATGGCGAAGTTCGCGACCAAAACCCTGCGGCTTGACGTTGGTGAAGGGCTCTTTCTCTATACGGATGGCGTGACCGAGGCGATGGACAGCGACGGCAATCAGTTCACCGAGGAACGCCTACAAGCCAGTCTCCAGCGCGACCAGAGCCCCCCACCGAAGGCGGCCATTCAGCGCGCGTTGGACGAGGTCAAGCACTTCGTGGCGGGCGCGGAGCAAAGCGATGACATCACCACCCTCGCCCTCCGCTACCTCCACACCAGCGAGGAGGGGAGGCCCACATGACAACGACACTCACCGTCACATTCAAGAACCAGCTCGCGGAAATCGAGCGTTTGGGGGAGGTGCTGACGACCTTCGCCGAGCAGCAAGCCTGGCCGCCGAAGTTCTTGTTCGAGACCAATATCGCGCTGGAAGAGCTGCTCACCAACATCATCTTGTATGGCTACGAGGATGGCCGTGAGCATGACATCACCCTGCGGTTATCCGATGACGCGGAGGAACTGGCCGTCGAGCTAGTGGATGAGGGCCGCGCCTTTAATCCTCTCGA
>JABFSC010000409.1 GCA_013140885.1 Deltaproteobacteria bacterium
TGCGTGCCCTGATTGCGATTTTTTCGAGAGGAAATACGCGGATGTTGAGAGCTGCGCCAAATGTGGGCTCGCGCGCACGGTCGCACTCACGCGACCGTCGGACGCCCAGAATTATCTGGCCCCAGACCAGCCGGGCCAACCCCGCGTGCAGTATTTCCAGAAATTGTTTCGCTGGTACTTTCGTCACCTCCCGCCCGGCCGTTCGCTGGATGTGGGCTGTGCCCGCGGCGAATTCGTGCGCGAGTTCGCGCGGCATGGCTGGACCGCGCATGGCATTGATGCGTACCGCGAATTCCCCGCTGATGAGCAGCGCTTCTTTCGCGCTGACTTGGCCTCGTTCACGACGACCGAGCGCTATGACGCGATCACCATGATTCACTCTTTCGAGCATCTCGCGGACCCGATCGGGGCACTGACGCGGGTGCGGGCCCTGCTACGACCGACGGGGACGCTCTTGATCGTCGTGCCGAATGTGCGGGGGCGGTGGTCCCGACAAACCGGTCGCCAGTGGGACATGCTGAACCCCGAAGAACATCCCTTCCACTATACGCTGGTGGGATTGCGCAACGTGTTGCGCCGGGGTGGCTTCGCCATCCGGGAAGAACGGACTTATTCCGCCTATTCCGTCCCTTCGCCCTGGCAGGTGTTCTTGTCCGAGTCCCACTTCTATGAACAAGGTTTTGGCGCTTACCAACCTTTGCGGTCGTTGATTTTTCGTGCGAACCGCTGGCTCCGACCGCTTGTCAATCGCGTGGTTGACTGGCGGAATGACGGGGCGGAAATTCATACGTTGAGCACGCTCGGTGTTCACGACTTCGAAGTGAGGTGCTTGTGATGCCAGCTCCCCTCATTTCCCTTGTGATTCCTTATTACAACGCGCGGCATTGGTTTCCCGCGACGCTCGACAGCGTTGTCGCGCAGGGGCTGGAGCGCATGGAAATCCTCCTGGTTGATGATGGCTCGTCGGACGACGGCGCGACGCAAGCGGCACGAGCGTATCCCGCGATTCACCTCGTCCGCACCGACAACCAGGGACCAAGTCGCGCGCGGAACTTGGGCACCTCTCTCGCGCGTGGGCGCTATTTGCAATACTTGGACGCGGACGACCTACTGGAGCCGGGGAAACTCGCCACCCAGGTTGCGGCTTTGGAAGAAAGTGGGGCGGATGTCGCTTATGGTGCTTGGCAACGACTGCGTGCACGACCCGACGGGAGTTTTGCGGCGGAGTCGTGCGTTGATCGTCGATTAAGTGAGAGCCCGGAGCTTGATTTGTTCACCGATTTTTGGTGCCCACCGGCGGCGTACTTGTTTCGCCGTGAGATCGTCGAACGTGTCGGGGGGTGGAATGCACGACTGCCGATCATTCAAGACGCGCGCTTCGCCCTGGACTGCGCCTTGTACGGCGGACGCTTTGTCCATTGCGCGGGACTCATGGCGTCCTATCGCGTGCATACGGCAGCGTCAGTGTCCTCGCGTGACCCGATTGGCTTCGTGCGGGACTGTTTTCACAATGCGTGCGAGGTTGAGCAGTGGTGGGCGCTCAATGGTGGCATCACGGACAACCGCCGCGCGGCTTTGGTCAAGGTTCACGGGTATGTGGCGCGCGCGAGTTTTGTGTCCGACCGGGCCACGTTCGATGAGGCGGTCGCCGCCTTGCAACGTCTCCAGCCTGGCTATGTCCCGCAACGACCGTGGCATTTAGCCTTGGCGTCTCGCGTCGTGGGATATCGCCAAGCGGAGCACCTGGCGTGGTGGTATCGCCGGGGGCGACAGTGGTTCGCGCGGCGGGCGATGGTGACCCCCAGCGAAAGGCGAGGCTGAGCGACCGCCTATGTCTTCTCTCGCTTCCCCGCGTCATATCGTCCTCCTGCCTGGCTGGTACTATCCCGACAGCGTCGGTGGGACGGAACGCTATACGCAGCTATTGGCGCATGATTTGCGCATGCTCGGCTATCGCATTACCATTGCCGCGCCGGCGCGGGATGACCGGGAACACCACTACGAATATGACGGCATGCCAGTCTATCGTTACCCCATTGATGTCAATCCCACAACGAGTGAGGTCCAAGGAAAATTTCCACCGCGATACTTTGAGACCTTTACTCGGTGGCTCGAAGACCAACGTCCTGATCTCGTGCACATGCACTCGGTCACGCGTGGCTGTGGCTTTTTCCACGCGCAACAGGTCAAGTCCTTTGGGGTGCCATTGTGTGTGACGGTGCATGTGCCTGGGGTGACTTGCGCCCGCGGGACGATGCAACGGTGGGGACACACCCCCTGTGATGGCGAGCTGCGCGTTGCGCGTTGCACCGCGTGCGTGCTGCATGACAAAGGCGTGCCGCGCCTTGTTGGCTATGCCGTGGCACGGATTCCCGCACGCCTCGCGCGGCTCGCTGACAGGTGGCGGCATCGCGTGCTCACCGGATTGCAAATGGCGGAGCTGCTTCAACACCGGCAGACGCACGTGCATGCGTTGTTGTCCCTGGCGGATCACGTCGTGGTCGTCTCGCACTGGTTGCAAGAGGTGCTACGTCGCAATGGGGTGGTGACCGACAAACTCACGCTCAGTCGCCACGGATTGTCCGAGAGGTTGTTATGCGCTCGCGCGCCGCGCCCCGTGCCACAGCCGTTCGCTCCGCTGCGACTTGGTTATGTCGGGCGCTTTGATGCGACAAAAGGGCTCCATGTGTTGATTGAGGCCATCCGACGGCTTCCCACTTCAACCTCGATTACGCTACGGCTCTACGGTGCGGCGTCTGGAGCCGAGGAACAGCGCTATCTAGCCACGGTGCGGCAACAAGCTGAGGGGGAGGCACGGGTGACGTTCATGGGGGAGATGACGGAGCAAAATCGCGACGAGGTCTTCGGCGGTTTCGATATGTTAGCAGTCCCCTCGACGTGGCTCGAAACCGGCCCGTTGGTGGTCTTGGAAGCATTTGCCGCCGGGATTCCCGTGATTGGGAGCGACAGTGGGGGCATTGCCGAACTCGTCACGCATGGTGAGAGTGGGCTCCTCGTGCCGACCGGCAGCAGCAAGGCGTGGACCCGGACCTTACGGGAGGTTGCTGACCGATGGCGACAGGGACAGTGGACATGGCGGATTCCGTCGGTACGGGCGAGTCGCGAGGCGGCGCTCGACATGCAACGGATCTATGAAGAGGTGTGGATGAAGAGCGGAAGCGCGCGATGAAATTCTTGTTAGGCACCGCGGCCTATAACCAACACATCCAGCAGATCGCGCTGGCGCTGCATGAAGCTGGCGTCTTGGGCGCCTATTACTCCACGGGCGTTGACCACTACCACCTGGCGCGCGCGCACAGCGCGCGCCAGCTCCTCGCCATCCTGGCCCCAGCCCTGGATCGCCAACTCCAGCGGAGGCGGATCGTGACGATTCCCAACGAGCTGGTGCATGCGGACTGGCTGTGGGAGCTGCCGCGGACCCTTGTCGCCAAAGTTCGGCTGAATAATCGGGTGCAGGATTGGCTCTGGGAGCGGAGTGAACATCGCTTGGACCGCCGCTGTGCCCGGCTTATGGCGGGTGAGGAATTCAGTGCCTTCTTCGGGGCCGAACACGGAGCATTTGCGGCTTTACGTTCAGCGAAAGAGCAGGGCAAGAAAGGAGTGGTCGCCTTTCTGAGTCCCCACCATACGATGCGGGAGCAATGGGTGGATCGTGAATATGAGCAATTTCCCGAATTGCTGACGACGGCGACGCGCTGGCTGCTCCGGCTTGCCACGGCACGCGATGCGCGGCGCGACGAGGAAGCACGCCTTGCGGACGCGATTCACACCGCGTCGGCGACGACGCGCGATTCGTTGATCGCCGCTGGCATCCCACCGGGAAAAATTTACGCTATCCCCCTAGGGAGTCCTCCCGCGCTTCCTGAGACGGCCTTGCCCAGCGCCCTTCCGTCCCCGTTGCAAGTCCTCTCGGTGGGCTCGCTGTCGGTCACCAAGGGGTCGCATTACTTATTTCAAGCCTGGCGAGCGCTTGGGCCAACAGTCGCCGCTGAGTTACATTGCTATGGCGCCGTGCTCTTGCCCCGCCGGGCCCTCCCGCTACCCGGCGAGCGGGTGGTGTTCCACGGCTCTCTGCCGCGCGCGGCGGTCTTTGCCGCGTACCAGCGGGCGGCGGTGTTGGTGTTCCCCACCCTCTATGACGGATTTGGCAGTGTCGTCGCGGAAGCCCTCGCGCATGGACTGCCGGTGATTACCACGCGCAACGCCGGTGCCGCCGAGCTGATCACGGAGGGGATCAATGGGTTCCTCGTCCCCGCCGGTGATCCCCAGGCATTGAGTGAGCGCTTGGCTTGGTGTGTGGAGCATCCGCGCGAACTCCTCGCCATGCGTCACGCGGCACTGGCAACCGCACGGCAATGGACCTGGACGCACTTTCGTGTCGCGTTACGTGCTTGGCTCGGTGATGCCTTGAACCTCCCTCAGCTTTCACTATGAACACGTTACGGATACTTATGACCGTGGACCCGGAGATTCCGGTGCCGCCACACCAGTATGGTGGGATTGAACGGATCGTCGATATGGTGGTCCGTGGACTGCTTGAGCATGGGCACGACGTGTCTTTGCTCGCGCATCCGGCTTCGACGACGCCCGCTCGTCTCGTGCCGTATCGCGGCCAGCGGAGCGGCTCGCTCGTCGATGCGGTGCGCAACATGCTCCAGGTGTGGCAGTGCGCGCGGGCGCTACCGAGGGTATCGGTGATTCATAGTTTCGGACGTCTCGCCTATTTGCTTCCTGTCCTCCCTTTGCCAGTGGTGAAGGTCCAGAGTTATCAGCGCCACATCACGCCTCGGAGCGTGCGGCTCGGAAGGGAATTGGGGCGACAGTCGCTTTACTTCACGGCGTGTAGTCGTGCGTGCCGAGATACGGCGGGGAGCCCGGGCGGTTTGTGGACCATCATTCCCAACGGCGTGCCGCTCGCGTCGTATACTTTTCGTGCGACCGTGCCCGATGACGCGCCACTGGTGTTTCTTGGTCGAGTGGAGCGGATCAAAGGCGCCCATACCGCTATTGAGGTCGCGCGCCGGACCGGGCGCCGTCTGGTGATCGCGGGAAATCGCGCGACCAGTGGGCCCGAAAGCACGTATTTCGAGCGTGAGATCGCGCCCGCTTGTGATGGGATGATCATCCGCTATGTTGGCCCGGTGACCGACGCGCAAAAGAACGACCTCCTGGGCCAGGCGGCGGCGCTCCTGTTTCCCATTGAGTGGGAAGAGCCGTTTGGCATCGTGATGGCCGAGGCGTTGGCGTGTGGCACGCCGGTTCTCGCCTTTCTCCGCGGCGCGGTGAACGAAGTCGTCGAGCACGGCGTCAATGGGTTTTGCTGCGCGTCGGTGGACGCGCTGGTGGATGCGGTGGCGGAGCTTGATGCGATTGATCGACGTCAATGTCGAGCGGCGTGTGAAGCCCGATTCTCGGATGAGGTCATCGTCCGACAGTACGAACGTCTTTACTATTCCTGCCTGACGGAGAGGACAACTTCATAAATGGACAATGCCGTGACCTTGTTGCGGTCGCTGTTGCGGTGGAGCTATCGCTTCTTGTTGCGGCTGCCTGGCCTTGGGGGCCTCCGTCGCTTGGCGGAGCAGTTCGTGCTGTTTCGTCTCGACGAGGACGAGTGGAAAACGCTCCGCGATGCGACGGACTTGGGCGCGCGCAGTCATTTGTTGGCGGTGCGATCCGTATGATGCCCGGTGACCGCATGATGGAGATTCAAGGGGTGCCGATGAGAGCCGAGTCCGCCTGGGGGCGACGAGTTATTGTTCCGCGTTCGCTTGTTGCTCCAGTTGCGGCACTGATCGCTATTGCCCTTCTCATCAAGGGGGGAGTCCAATTCTGGCGGATTGAAGGGGCTGGCTTTGATTGGTTGTTGATTTGGCAAGCCACGCGACTCACTATTCGTGGCATTGATCCCTTCGCTCTGGCGTTGGACCCCACGACGGTGATGTTGCTCTCCGAGCGTGCGCAAGCGGAAACCTTGGTTGCCGGCATTCCGGCAATGGTGGCCTATCCACCCCTCACCTATGTCTGGCTTTCAGGTTTGGGGATGTTGGATTTCCAGTACGCTCGACTAGGCTTTCTGGTGTTGAATCTCCTCGCGCTTGCCGTGCTGACCGAGACAGTGTGGCGGATGCTGGCCCTCTCTTGGCGGGAGAAGTGGGGGGCGCTCGCCTTGGGATTCGCCAATTTGGGGTTTTCTCAAACCTTGATCAACGGCAATCTCGGTATTCTGAGCATTGCGGCGATGGCCCTAGCGGTGCGGCTGAGCTACACACACCGGCCAGTGAGTGGGGGGCTGGTGTTAGGATTCTCGCTCATTAAGCACACGGT
>JABFSC010000414.1 GCA_013140885.1 Deltaproteobacteria bacterium
CACATAGCGACCGTCTCGGCGAGCAAGCTGCCGTTGTCGAGTTCGAGCGCGGGCACCTGACCACCGGGATTCCTATCGGTGTAGGGTGGTTTGCGGTTCTCCGCCTTCAAGAGATTGACCTCGACTGACGGAAGGGTAATGCCCTTTTCCGCCATGAACATACGGACACAGCGGGGGTTGGGACCAAGGGAATTATAAAATTTCATCTACGTGCTCCTCTTCGTGACTTGAAAATAGTCGCTCTTATCTAGCGGGCAACGGTGCGGAGAGCAAGAACGAAAGAGCGCGGGAGGGGACGGGCGAGCGGGCGACAGGGCGGGTGGGCGAATCGGAAATCGAGCAATTGTTTTTTTCGCCCGATCTCCCCCTCGCCCATTCTCCCATTCAGTTTCAACCGAGGAGCTATGTTAGCGCGACTACGCAACTACGCCGCACAGGAAGCCGCGAGGCTCGATAGTGCGACACGCCGGCGGCCTTCGCGCAGGTCGTTGCGATCAAACCCATTCGTGAGGTAGCTGAACGAAATACCGGTTGCGGGATCGGCCCAGCCCGCTTGCCCACCAAAGCCAGGGTGACCAAAAGACTCCGGAGAATTCGTCCGGCCAAAACTCCGCATGTTGCCCTTGCCATCATCGCCAGCAATGACAATCCCCAAGGCGCGATTGACCAGATACCCTTGGAATGGGTCGGTCATCTTCCCCGTGCGAATGCGGCGCGCTTCGCGTAGCATCTCAGGCTGCCATATCTGCGTACCGGTGGAGGAACGACCACCATTGAGCAACGCTTGATAAAAGAGCGCGATGTCACCGGCGGTGGTGATGCCCCCCGCGGAAGGGGCGCCCGCCTGTCGAGTCACGGGTTCGTTCAGTTCCAAGACGCCGTCGTCACTAATGGCGGTAAAACCCGCGCGTGGGGGCTTGATGCCCATCTTCTGGTATTCCTCGGCGCTCATGGGTTCTCCCACGAATTGAATGTCCGCGACGCGATTGTTGAGCGCCGCCGGAATGCCGACTCGCAAGTCTGGCAACCCCAAGGGCTCCGCGATACGAGTGCGAACAAAGTCACTAAACGTTTGGCCGCTGCTCTGCTCAATGATCTCGGCGATGGGCCAGAAGTTCGCGGAGATATGATAGACGAACTTCTCACCGGGCGTGTGGTCCGCCCGCCATTGGGCCAGTCGTTGCATGCGGCGCGCGCGGTCCGCCCATTCCTTTTGCCAGTGGGGCGCATACGGAATCCCCGACGTGTGAATCAGCAACTGTTCAATCGTCGTATTCTCCTTGCCGTTGGTGCCATACGCTGGAATGTACTGCGTCACGCGATCTTCCGGGCGCAGTTTCCCTTCCTGCATCAAGAGCCAGGAGGCGGATGCGGTGATCGCCTTGGTGGCCGACATCATCACGAACACGGTGTCGTTGGTGGCGGGTTTCTCGACCCCGCCTTGCACGGCGCGTCCGAACGTTTGCATCGCTCCGAGCTTGCCGTTGCGGGCGATGGCGACCTGACAGGCGGGGATCAAGCCCTCGCGTACATCACGCTCCGCACGCTCGAAGAGGGCCTGGACTTTCTGCGCGTCAAGACCAACTTCAGTGACATCCTTCGCGAAAAAATGTGCTGCTGGCATCTGGTTATTCCTCCTTCTTCTCTCTTCTCTGTAGGCTGCGGGGTTGTCGGTCTTTCTCTACGAGAAACGTCGCTTTGCGTGCTAATGTTCTCGTGTGGGGCATGCGACAAACGCTCTCTTACCGCGAATGCCCTTGGCCGTGCAAGTCGGTGAGGCTCCACACGGAAACACGATTACCCAGATCGCACCGAAAACCAGGGAGGTTCCTCCGACGCGGCTTGGGTATTTCCCGGCGAAATACGATAAATTGACCTCGTCCCGTGTCTGGACGAGAATGAGGCGGCCAATAGCAGAACCAGGAGCGTGGTGATGAACATCTGTTATCAGTGTCAGCGGGAAATTCTCATCAAGGATCGGGTCGGGCGGCGGGATACTTGTCCGGGGTGCGGCGTGGACCTGCGCTGTTGTCGCAACTGCGCCTTTTACGATACGGGCTATGCCAATGCGTGCCGCGAACCACAAAGCGACACCGTCCTAGATAAAGAAGCCGGGAACTTTTGTGACTTCTTTGCCTTCGCGGAACGCCAAGGACAGCCATCTTCCGCGCCCGAAACCGCCGCGCCCTCGGCGCGGGCGCGGCTTGAGGCATTGTTCAAGAAGAAGGAAGTGGGCCGTTCTCAATTCTTCATTCTCAATTCTTCATTTTTCCCGTCCGCGGCGAGCACGTAGAACCGTTCAATATACTCCTTCACCATGCGCCGCGCCGAGAAGAGTGGCGCAATGGACGCAATGGAGGATTTGACCACGTGCATCCAGCCGCGCGGCACGCCATCAGAATCGCGTTGATAGAACAGCGGCACGATCTCTGTTTCGAGCAATGAGTAGAGCAAGTCCGCGTCGTGGACATCGCGATTCTCAATCTCGCCTAAAGGGTCAGTGGGGCCAATCGTCCATCCGTTCCCCCCGTTGTACCCTTCCCACCACCATCCGT
The DNA here is from genome assembly GCA_013140885.1 of Deltaproteobacteria bacterium. GTDB lineage: Bacteria > Desulfobacterota > Binatia > Bin18 > Bin18 > JABFSC01. The sequence goes on from JABFSC010000414.1 coordinate 2,556, forward strand.
CGGAGATACTCAGATTCGGCACGCCATTGAGCGCCGCCTTTTGCCCGCTGGTGCCACTGGCCTCCAATGGCGGAATGGGGTTGTTGAGCCATACATCAACGCCGCGGACCAAGAATTTCGCGACCCGAATATCGTAGTCCTCGACAAAGACAATTTGCCCGCCGAGTCCATACTCTTTGGCCAGCGTGTAGACCTGATGGATAAGGTGCTTGCCTGGCTCATCCGCCGGATGGGCTTTGCCGGCGAACACCACTTGCACCGGTTTCCAACGGTCTTGCAGGATCGTTTGCAGACGAGCCAAATTTTGCAGGAGCAGGGTCGCGCGTTTATAGGTGGCGAAGCGGCGCGCGAAGCCGATGGTCAACGCTTCGGGGTCCAGTAACGCGCCGCTGGCCAGGACCTGCACGGGATCGCGGTGTTCCGCGCGCCACAACCGGCGCGCGCGTTCCCGAATGAAGTGCATGAGTTGATATTTGAGCCGCAAGCGCGCCCACCACAATTCTTGATCGGGAATGTCGTGAACCTTGAGCCAGATCGCCGGATTATCGTGCTGCTTTTGCCAATCGGGGCCGAGATAGCGGTCGTACAGCCGATGTAAATCCGGGTCGAGCCACGTCGGGGTATGCACGCCGTTGGTGATCGACGAGATAGGGACCTGGTCGAGGGGCCGTTCTGGCCACAAATGGTGCCACATGCGGCGTGAGACCTCGCCGTGGATTTTGCTCACGCCATTGCAATGGCCGGTGAGTTGGAGAGCCAGGACGGTCATGTGGAAGACCTCGCCCCAGGATTCCCGGTGCGCGCCGAACGCGAGAAACCGTTCGCGATCAATGCCTAGTTGGTGCCAATAGGGGTGCAGATATTTTTCCACCAAATGAAAAGGAAACGCATCGTGACCGGCGGGCACTGGCGTATGGGTGGTGAAGACGGTGGTCCGTCGCACTTCCGTAATGGCGTCGGCGAGAGGCATCCCCGCGGCGACGAATTCACAGAGGCGTTCAATCGTGACAAAGGCCGCGTGTCCTTCGTTGAGATGCCAGACCTTCGGCGTGATGCCCAGCGCACGCAGGACCCGCACGCCGCCAATGCCAAGAACGATTTCCTGGAGAATCCGGGCTTCTTGATCCCCTCCGTACAGCCGCGCCGACAGCTCTCGGTCCCACGGCGCGTTTTCTTCGACATCGGTGTCCATGAGATAGAGTGACGCGCGCCCAACCCGGACATGCCACACTGTCACATAAATCTGTCGGTCACCAACCGGAACCGCGACCAGGGACCGTTGCCCTGCTGGAGTCAGCGCGGGGAAGAGTGGCGCCTCGGCGCGCGCCAAATACTCGTACACCGCCTCTTGGCGGCCATCAGCGGAAAGCCGCTGATGGAAATAGCCCTGTGGGTACATAAAACCCACGCCAACCAGGGAAAGACCAAGATCGCTGGCTTCCTTACAATGGTCACCGGCGAGAATGCCCAGCCCGCCACCATAGATCGGTAGTGAGTTGTGGATGCCAAATTCAGCGGAGAAATAGGCAACGGGGACGTTCACCAGAGAGGGGACGGATTGCGACAGCCACGTATCGCGGGTCGATAACTCGGCGTCAAACGTCATCATCACGGCATCGTAGCGACGGAGGAACGTCGGGTCATGCGCCAGGGCGGCAAGCTGTTCCGGCTTCACTTCGCAGAGAAGCTTCACTGGATTGTGTTGCGTGATGGCCCACAGCGTCCGGTCAATAGCGCCAAAGAGCGCTTCCGCTTCAGGGTGCCAGCTCCACCACAAATTATGGGCAAGATCGTTCAGTCGCTGAATGCGCTGGGGAAGCGACGGCATCGCCAAATCCATGAACAAGGTTCCTCCTGTACAAGAGATATTTCAGGAAAACATCAGGTACTGACGCCGACACCTTAACGGAGAATGCGGGGGCTGTCTTGCGCGGAACCCCTACTTTCTCTTCCCCGCCGAGGGCAGTATATAAGGAGCGGTTTTTGACCACCTCGATACCACCCCCACAATGAGAAACGACGATAGGAAAGGAGACCGTAGTATGGAAGCACAAGAGCGACAGCCGATTCCGCGCATTGGCGATCTCGCGCCGGAGTTCAAGGCGATGAGCACGCATGGGGAGATTACCCTTTCGCAGTACACGAAAGCTGGGAAATGGGTGTTGTTGTTCTCCCATCCGGCGGATTTTACCCCGGTCTGCACGACGGAGTTCATCGAATTTTCCCGGCTCAATCCCGAATTCGAGAAACGGAACGTGCAACTCGTTGGGCTGTCCGTCGATAGCATCTTCGCGCATTTAGGCTGGGAGCAAAATATCGAGAAAAACTTTGGGCAGAAAATTCCCTTCCCGGTGATCGCCGACCGCAGCATGGCGGTGGCGTCCCTGTATGGCCTGATCCATCCCGGCGCGAGTGATACCGCCACCGTGCGCGCGGTCTTTCTCATCGACCCCAATGGCAAAGTGCGGTTCTTGATTTACTACCCGTTGAGCATGGGGCGGAACTCGCAAGAAATTCTGCGAGCCATTGATGCCGCCCAAGCCGCGGACAAACATGCCATCGCCACCCCAGTCAATTGGAAGCCAGGGGAGGACGTGATCGTCCCACCACCCGCGAACGAAGCGGCTCTGCGCGAACGGCTCGAAATGGGCAAACGTGGCGAGGTCACGCAGACGGATTGGTATTTCTCGAAGAAGAAGATTTAGTCAGGGGAGCCGAAGGGTGCGCACCGACATTACAAGCACTCTCTTGATTGTATGAAACGAACCTCACGTGCGACACCCTCCACACGTCCAGCACCGTCTCCGACGCGCGGACGCGGTGCTGGGGTCGCGCATGGGGACATCAGCAGGATCGACCTCAATGCGCAATTTCTCCAAGCCCGTGATTTGATTGAACGCCAAGGTGAGAGCCTCTTCATTACTGGCAAGGCCGGTACGGGCAAATCCACGTTGTTGCAGTACCTGCGTTCGACCACGAACAAGGAGACGGTGGTGCTCGCCCCCACCGGCGTGGCGGCCCTGAACGTGGGCGGTCAAACCATCCATTCCTTCTTCCAATTCCCCCCAACGCGGATTGATCCCCAAGCAATCCCGCAACGGCGCGACACGAAACTCTTCCAGAAACTGGAACTACTCATTATCGACGAAGTGTCCATGGTCCGCGCCGACGTGATGGACGGCATCGACGCGGCGTTGCGCCGGTATCGTGAGAACTCGGCCCCGTTTGGTGGCGTGCAAGTCGTGCTCTGTGGAGATCTCTTCCAACTGCCGCCGATCGTGCGCGATGCCGATCTGCAACTGTTCTTCAACCAACACTATGGAGGTCCGTACTTCTTTCTCGCCCATGTCTTCGCCGAGCTGCGTCCCTATGTGCTGGACCTCACCACCGTCTACCGACAGCGGGACCCCGCCTTCATTGAGGTGCTCAATAAAATTCGTGAACGCCGACTGGATGCGGAGTTGTTCGCACTCCTCAAGCAACGGGTGATCCCGGCCGATGGACAGCCACACGAGGGCAACTTCCTGACTCTGACGACGACGAATGAGACCGCGTGGCACACCAACCAAGCCCGTCTCGATCAGATTCGCGCTCCCTCGCTCACGAGTTCGGCGGTCATCACCGGCATTTTTGATCCCTCCGCGTACCCAACCGAGGCGGAATTGGAACTCAAGCGCGGTGCCCAAGTGATGATGCTCAAGAATGATCCAGAGCGACGGTGGGTCAATGGCACGTTAGGAATCGTGAGTGTGCTGAACGAGAAGAAAGTCCGGGTGAAGATCGC
>JABFSC010000471.1 GCA_013140885.1 Deltaproteobacteria bacterium
CGCCTCTAGCTCCGCCTTGGCAACTGAGATAAGAGGGCGGCATGAATAACCCCACTTCGACTCCGCGCCTCTTCTACGGTTGGTGGATGGTGTTGATCTGCTGCATCGCGATGGCGGCGGGCCCCATTCTCATCACCGGCACGTTCAGTATCTTCGTCAAACCACTGGCCGAGGAATTCGGTTGGAGTCGGGGTTCGATCTCACTGGCCTTTTCAATTGTCGCGTTCATGATCGCGTTCTTCGCGCCGATCCTCGGCATCCTGATTGATCGCTTTGGTCCACGCAAAGTGATTCTCACTGGGGCCGTGGTGTTCGGTGGCGGATTTTGTTCATTTTGGTTTCTTTCCGCTTCGCTGTGGCATCTCTATGCCTGCTACCTCGTGACCGCCTTCGGTGGTGCCTGCCTCACGTCGCTGCCCTTCGCCTCCATCATCTCGCGTTGGTTCACGCGGCAACGGGGCCTCGCGCTGGGCTTGATGGGGGTTGGTGTGTTTCTTGGCGGCATGTATGGACCGCCACTGGTGACCGCCATCATCACCACGGTCGGGTGGCGTTGGGCCTACGTCACGCTGGGACTCATCATCTGGGTAGTGGCGATTCCAATTGCCGGGTTTCTGCTCATCGACACCCCACAGCAAAAAGGCTTGCAGCCCCTCGGCGAGCACGAAGGGGGAAGAGAGACGGCACCCGCGTCCCACGCTTCGCACTCAACCCAAGGCCCCAATCTCACTCTCGCCGAAGCGAGAAAAACCACTGCCTTCTGGTGCATGGCCGTGAGCTTTTCGCTGCTCAGCGCGGTCTCCCACGCGTGCATCACCCATTTCGCGCCGCTCCTCACCGACCAGGGACTCTCACCACAGCAAGCCGCCTCGGCGCTGATGTTGCTCTCGGCGATGGGCGTTCTGGGCAGAGTGATTGCCGGGTATCTCGTGGATCGTCTCCCGGCGCATCTCGTGGCGGGAGGGCTTTTTCTTGGTGTCGTGATTGGTCTGCTGGCCGCTTTTGGTGCGGACGATATCACGCTGGCCTTTGTGTTCGCGGCCATGGTCGGGCTCGGCTTTGGCGCGGAAACCGACCTCATGCCCTATCTGATCGCGCATCACTTTGGGTTAGCCTCGTTCGGCAGAATTTTCGGCTGGCTCTATGGCGCGTTCGCCTTCGGTGGGATGTTAGGCCCGCTGCTGATGGGGAAAGTGTTCGACGCGACCGGCTCTTACGATATTGCCCTGACGATTCTCATCCCCACCACCATTGTCTCCGCGGGTTTGATGTTGCCGCTGGGATGGAAACGCGAGGGCATCCACATCGAAGCGGCGAAAGCCGTGGGGCATTGAGACATCGGGCCATTGAGTCATTGAGTCATCGTGTCATCGGGCCACATTTCAATGGTATATAAGGTGGTCTCCTGCTGCCGTCCTCGCACGGCCACCTTCCCCAGCAGGCGGCAAGCAAATCGCGCGGCCACGTGTTCATACGTCGCGCCGGTCATCAGGAGTGGAACCCGATACTCCTTGGTCAACCCTTGCAGACGAGAGGCCACGTTCACTGTGTCTCCCAACACGGTGTAGTTGAGTCGTTCTGGCGAACCCACGTTGCCCGCGACCACGGGGCCCGTCGCGATCCCAATGCCGATGCGCAGCGGTGTGGGCCGTTGTTGCTCATGGTTGAGTCGCGCCAATTCTTGCAGCATACCGACCGCCGCCGCCACGGCCCGGAGGGCATGGTCAGCGGACGGCAGCGGCGCCCCGAAAATCGCCATCACTTCATCGCCAATATATTTGTCGATCACTCCCTTCTCTTGCTCGATCACGCGACTGATCCGACTAAAGTATTCGTTCAGGAAGCCGAGCAATTCTGGCGGTGGCATCCCCTCCGACAACGTCGTGAATCCACGAATATCGGCGAATAGAATGGTGGCGTCTCGCATTTCTCCCCCAAGCGTCACGCCACGTTGCAGGAGTTCATGGGCGATTTCCGGCGACACCACCTTCTGCATCACGTCACGAATCTTTTCCTTTTCCTCGAGGCCCGCGACCATGTCATCAAACGAGCGGGAAAGGAAACCGATCTCATCTTCACGGTGGACATGAAGGCGCTGCCGGAGATTGCCACGCACGACCTCTTGCATCCCCGCGACCAGGGTGCGGACCGGAGCGGTAATCCCGTTCGCGAGTCCAATCCCCAGCGATAGCGTCATCAACAAGGCGCCGATGCCAATGCCCGCGATGCGCCGCCGCAACGTGTAAAATGGCTCCAAGGCCGCGTCATACGACCGTTGCATCACCACGAACAGAGGCGCGGGTAATCGCGCGTCGACGGGAACAATGAGAGACAGTAAGCGTTCGCCCGCCAGCGTCAAGAGAAACGTTTCGTGTGGCGGTTTTTGCGCCAGGTCGGCGGGAAGACGATCATCAGGAAACATCCGCGCTTGCGCGGGCGACGACCACGAGGAAGCGAACATCTGGGTCCGCGTCAGAAACGACACCTGCGAGCCCGTATCCTTTTCCAGTTGTTGGACAAGGGCCGTATTGATTTCTTCCCCCAACAGGAGAAAGCCGATCACGTCCGGCCCTAAGACTGGCACCGCGACGAGTTGAAAGAGGGTGCTACTGACCGCGGAGATCGCCGTCGCGGCCTCTCCGGTCTTCAGCGCTTCCGCTAGTGGCGAGAGCGACGCCACACTCCGTCCACTTTGCAACTGCCCCGTGGCATCGGCGCGCAAATTCCCAGCTTCATCGGTGATCCACAGGAGGTCCACACCAACCCGCTGTTGATAGTTAAGCGCGACCGACACCAGCGTCTCGGCATCATAGTCCGAGGCCGGTGCCATGACTTTCTTGAGGGCGAAATCCCCTGCGAGCAACGTCGAGTTGGTGCGGAGCCGTTCCGCGCGTTCTCGCAACAGTTGCTGGAACACTTGGCCCGTGGTCCGCAGTTCTTGCCGCAGGGTGTTCTGAATTTGTCGGCTGATGACAAATTGCGTGATCCCTAAAGTGGCCAAGAGGACGGCGAGGATCAACGCGGAAAAGGCGAGAAAAATCTTGGTGCGTAGACGACTGCGCGCCCACCACCTCATCGGCTCCCCCGCACTCCTTGCACTGGGACACGCGGACGCGCGGGCGCGAGCGCGAGCGCGAACGTTACACCCGCCAAGTCTTGCTCCACGCGAATCTGTTGAACAGTCTCCTCGACTTTCGTTTGACTCAGCTCATGCCACGCGGCCACCGGCAACGTTCCCTCCGACAATCCAGAAAGAGTAAATTCTCCGGCGTCGTTGGTCACCGCGTAAAACGGGGTCGGCACCACAAGCAGCACCGCAGCCATCCAGTCGTGAATGTTGCAACCAATTTTGACCACTCCGACTTTATCAAAGAGGACCGGCGGCGCTTCTTCTCCCTTATAGAGCGGTAGCTCGAAGCTCTTGGTCCGCGAGAACGAATAGACATGATGATGAATCTGATCGTGATTAGGGAACCGCACGGCTGACCCGACCACCACGGGCAAAACCTCCGGCACGAAAGTTTTATGGACTTGATCCATCACCGCTGGTTGTGTTTGCGGTGGGGGTTGCACTCCAGTGGGTAACGCCTGAATGAACACCACCGCGCCGGCAATCCCCTGTCCATCAGCTCCAACCACACGCCCAGTTATCGTCGCGGCGGCAGCCGGAGGAGGAAGAAGAACTAGCGAGAGTAGGCTGAGCATGAGTCCAACAACGAGAGGTGGCACCATAAATCTCCGCTCAATACCGAAAACGATAACTCATCTGCCAGCCATCGTCGGCAGGGTCCGTGCGCGACCGCGCCGGACGGTGGCTGTGAAGAAAGATATACTCAAACCCGATGCGATGATGCAGTCCAAACTCCAAGAAATAGGCGAGGGTCACTCCGTCGCCATGCTCGCGTGTGCGTGGCGGGGTGTCATCCAGCTCGCGCAGGCGAAAGGTATCATACCGCACGCTCACGCGATGCCCACGGTGATGATATGAAAGCAACGCGTAGAACGCACTGAAGCCCGTATCATTGGCTGGCGTGCGCACCCGCGCCGTGCCTTCCAGATATTGCACCAGCAGATCCATCTGTGGGAGGGGATGCACTAGCGCCCCGACCGTACCAAACCGGGTCTCCCATACGCCAAAGTGTCCTTGATCGCCGAGATTATCGAAATAGCCAAAGCGGAGCGCCGCCCGCTCGCGCTCATCACTAACAGTGAATAAAGTATAGAGCGCGGGACGATAGTCGTGCTCGTCGAAAATCGACGTGTGCATCCCGCGCGCGGGCAGCGGCACACGACTGTTGAGCCCGAGCTGGGCATCGCTCATCACCCAACCACGCACCGCCAACAACCGCCCAAACAGATCAGGTCCGAAACCAAACCCGCCAACCACACCCAGGCGCAGTCCGATGGGCAACAGACGCCACCACTCCCCCTCGGCTCCAACGAGACGACCCTCTTCCCACATCCAGGTATTGAGCGCCGAGGGCGTGAGGGTATAGAGCGGTGTCCACGCGGGACCCGTATGCTCCAACGAAAACGGCAGTTGCATGACGCCCGCTTGCAGTCCCCAGCCGTGTTCCCATTCCCCCCACTCCTTGCGGAAGAATGCCTCAACCAACAGCGGGTGAAGGTCATCGCCAATATCAGACGCCCAGTTCAATTGCGCTTGAGCGGTAATGCCCCACGGCAGCGTTCCGCCAAACTCCAACGCCAGATGCGACAACTTGAAGCGAGTGACGCGATCAAACCCGCGGGCATCAGTTCGCCCACCATAGCGTATCTTTCCCAGTCCCCGGTTCACCCAATTGCGCGCCGCTCCGCCACGCACGACACGCAGGTCAAGCAAGCCGCGAACCCAGAAGGGGGAGGATTGTTCGGTCTCGTAGGTATCTTGCCCCCAAACTTTCTCTGGAACGATGCCTATCAAGACAATCGCAAGACACAGAAGAACCAGCCGCATCATGTCCTATCTACCTGTGAGAAACTCTCCGGTGACTCAGCGCAGGCCCAGTTGTTTCATCAGCCGCGAGAGATTCGGGCGCGGCACTCCCAGCACCTGCGCCGCTTTGGTTTGGTTCCCGTTCACCGCCTCCAGTGCTTGGCGCACCCGCTCCCGCTTGAACACTTCCATCGCCGCCGACAACGACAACGTCAGATCAATCGTCTGTCCAGGCAGTGTCAGGTCGCCATTATCACCGCCCGGCATCCGCAGTTCGAGGGGAAGATCAGATTCCGTAATAGCTGGCCCCGGCGACAAGACGACCGCTCGCTCAATCACATTTTGCAGCTCCCGCACATTGCCTGGCCAGCGGTACGCGAGCAGTCGTTCCCGAGCAACGGGATCAAGGACCAAGAGCGGACGTTTCATCTCGTTACAGTAACGCGCGGTGAAGTAGTCGATCAGCGCCGGAATCTCTTCTCGCCGATCTCGCAAAGGGGGCAAGGAAATCGACACCACATTGAGGCGATAATACAAATCCTCGCGGAACGCGCCAGTTTGCATCGCTCGCCGCAAGTCACGGTTGGTTGCCGCGATCACCCGCACATTCACCCGTAAGTCTTTGGTGCCGCCGACCCGTTGAAATTCCCGCTCTTGAAGTACGCGCAGGAGCTTGGCTTGCAGCGGAGCCGCGAGGTCACCAATTTCATCAAGAAAGATGGTGCCGCCATCGGCCAGTTCAAACTTCCCTTTTTTCTGGACAATCGCCCCCGTGAACGCCCCTTTCTCGTGCCCAAACAGTTCGCTTTCGAGCAACTCTGGCGTCAGAGCCACGCAGTTCACGGCCACGAACGGTTGTTCGGCGCGTGGACTCCAATGATGGATCGCCCGCGCCATCACCTCCTTGCCCGTGCCACTTTCACCGAGGAGCAAGACATTGGAATGCGCCACCGCGACACTGCGCGCCAGGCGAATCACCTCTTGCATCAACGGGCTCGCGCCACTCACCAAGCGGTAGCGCTCCTGCACGACTTCCTGAAAGGCGGTTTTGACATTGCGCACGGTGGAAAAAGTTCTCGTCCGCTGGAGCGCGGGCGTGGCCAGTCCCCCAAAAGCAAGCAGCAGGTCCAAATCCTCTTGCGCAAAGCCTTCGGGCGCGTCGGTATTCAACACCTCGATCGCGCCGATCACGCGCCCGTTGTCTCGGAGTGGCGCGCACAAGACGGCTTTCGTGCGAAAGCCGGTCTTGCGATCCACCTGACCAAGAAATCGTGGGTCTTGGGAGACGTCGTTGGCGATGACGCCCTCTCCTTTCTCGGCCACCCAGCCGACAATGCCTTGCCCCAGTGGCAAGCGAAACTCTTCCATCCGCGCGCCGCCCAACGTCATGGCGAACGCGAGTT
>JABFSC010000291.1 GCA_013140885.1 Deltaproteobacteria bacterium
GCGCTGATCGCACAACTCGGTATTATCGATCAACAGGAACTCCGCCCGACCGATTCCCGAATCCTCGAAGCCTTGGCAGCAGGAAAAATCGACGAAGCGAAGCAAGTATATTTTCGTGACTACCAACCAGGCCGAGCGCGGTATGAAGCGTTGGTCAATAAATTAGGCGAAGCAGCAGAAAGTGCTGCTGCTCATGCTACCCACGCGATGGGTGAAAAAAATCAGCGGACGTTCGTGAACACGATGCTCGTGTTGTTGGCCGGTATCATTGTCGTGAGCAGCTTCCTGGTCCTTATCATCAGACATATACGAACGCGGCTGCTCGCGACTGTCCAGGTGCTCGAGGCGGTAGCGGAACGAGACCTGACCCAGCGACTGCATGTGACTTCGACGGATGAACTTGGACGTATGGCCGTTGCCGTCAACCACGGGCTGGAAGCAGTGGAAGCGGCGCTCCATGAGATGCACCGTGCGGCTGAAAATACCAACGCCGCCTCACAGCAGCTTGCCACTGCGACGGAACAACTCTCCACCGATGCGCAACAGCAAGCCTCGTTACTGGAGGAGACCGTGGCTTCACTCGAAGAGATGAGCGGCACGATAAAACAGAATGCCGAGAATGCGCAACAAGCGAATCAATTGGCGCTGAGCTCTAGCGACGTGGCGCAGCGGGGTGGGCAGGTGGTTACCACGGCTATCACTGCGATGAGCGAGATCAACCAGTCGTCCAGAAAGATTGCCGACATTGTCACCGTCATCGACGAGATCGCTTTCCAGACCAATCTCTTGGCCTTGAATGCGGCAGTGGAAGCGGCGCGGGCAGGCGAGCAAGGGCGAGGCTTTGCTGTAGTAGCGGCAGAGGTCAGAAACCTGGCGCAACGCAGTGCCACGGCGGCCAAGGAGATCAAGGGGTTGATTCAGGACTCCACCCAGAAGGTGCAGAGCGGTTCGGAGTTAGTCACCAAGTCGGGACGGACGTTAGAAGAGATTGTCGGGTCGGTGAAACGGGTGACGGATATTGTCGGCGAGATTGCGACAGCGAGTCGGGAGCAGGCCAATGGGATTGAGCAAGTGAACAAGGCGGTGACGCAGATGGATCACGTGGCGCAGAGTAACTCGGCGCGGACCGAGGAGCTGTCATCCACTGCGCAATCGCTGACAGAGCAAGCTGAAAAGTTACAGGTCTTGGTCGGTCGCTTCAAACTCAATCCACAGCAGACCACGAGGCAGGCGCTGGTACTGCCGATGGTGCAAGTGGATGTAGCTAAACCCAAAACAGCGGCCAAAGGCTACGTCAACGGCCATGCCAAAGGGTATGTGAATGGGCATGCGCAGGGACAGGCCGGTGGGTTTGAAGAATTCTAAGGAAGAAGGAGACTGACAATGGAGCAAATCAATGCCGTCAATGCGCTGACCCAACAATTCACGGTCACGGCTGATACCCAGCAGTACCTCACCTTCACCTTGGGCAACGAAGAGTACGGGGTGCCGATTCTCACCGTGCAGGAGATCAAGGGGTACATCCCTGCCACGCCGATTCCCCATACCCCGGCGTATATCAACGGGGTGATGGACTTACGAGGCGTGATCATGCCGGTGATTGACTTGCGGGTGAAGTTTGGGATGCCGAGCGCGGAGTATGACCAGTTCACGGTGATTATTGTGGTGAAGGTGAAGAACAAGATGTTGGGGTTAGTGGTGGATGCGGTGTCGGATGTGTTGAGTGTGAAGAGTGGGGAGTTGCAAGCGACACCGGAGTTTGGCGGGCAGGTGGACACGCGGTTCATTCAGGGATTAGCGAAGGCAGGCGACAAGCTGGTGGTATTGTTAGACTTGGACCGGGTGTTGAGTGAGGAGGAGTTCACCACGGTGAGCGCGGTGGCGGAGCTAGAGGCCGCGTCGGCGTAACGGAAAAGCCTTTATTCTCTCCGCGGTCGACTGGCACTGGGCGCGGCGAATGCCAGCGTTCAGCTCCCGCTCCCCCACGCGCGGATTTCACGGTTTAATCTAATGGCGGGTGCCAGCCCGCCGCCACCCACGCACGTCTGACCAGAACGGCCATCACATGATTGAGCTGCAACGCGAGTACCGTGTCTGTTCCGCCGCGTGCCCGCGGGATGAGGTGATCAATTTCCAGCCGCCCAAGCACGTATTGCTGGACACTGAGACAATACCCACAGCGCTCTCGTGCCTGAGCACGGAGACGCGCACGTACGGTCTCCGCGATGTATCGGTGACTCACGCGGATAAGGGCTTTCGTAACCCACGCCGGACCGCTTCCTGAAGGGCTTGGGCTTTCCGCAACAGTCCGACCTGATACCGTTGCATCAGTGTCCAGAGTTCCGCGCGTTGCTGGTCGGTGAGCTCACCCGCCTGTTGTTCATCTAGCAAGACGCTTAACCGCTGGTCATCTCGTGGTTCTAATTGGAGGTGAGTTAAGGTGCTGATTTCGGCGTCGGATAGTGCGGAGAGTGGGGTATCTCCTTCCGTGGACTCGATCAATGGCAAAGAAAGCGAGAGCGTGTCCACGAGGACATCGGTGATACCTCGGTGACTGACTTGCGCCAGTCGTTGCGCACGATGATAGACGTCGTCCGGTAAGCTCAATTCTACCCGCATTGGATACTCCGTTTCCCGGAAAAGAGTCTGCCGCGATTGTTTCGCGGAGTAAAGGATGTTCTTTCCCACATGCGCGCAAAGCTACCGCTGTTTGTTCGGATAATCAACAAAATTCTTGCTGATCCTCTCAAAGCAGTGACGAGAGAAAGTGCCGCATCGCGGTCCTCGTCGGCGGGCAAGGACCGCAGTGCATCACCGCAGGAGAGCTGGGATTCTTAGACGTTACGTATTTTGTGTTCGCGAAATAGGTAGTGCGTCAAATTTATCCCTTTAAGGAATTGCGTGAGAAGCAGGGCCATGTGTTAGCCCTGGTCAAAACCAGTTCACGGTGATCATCGTGGTGAAGGTGAAGAACAAGATGTTAGGGTTAGTAGTGGATGCGGTGTCGGATGTGTTGAGTGTGAAAAGTGGGGAGATGCAAGTGGCCCCGGAGTTTGGCGGGCAGGTGGACACGCGGTTCATTCAGGGATTAGCGAAGGCAGGCGACAAACTCGTGGTGTTGTTAGACTTGGACCGGGTGTTGAATGAGGAGGAGTTCACCACGGTGAGCGCGGTGGCGGCGGTGGAGACTACGCCAGTGTAGATGCCGAGCGTTTGTTCGTTACGGGTGTATGCTGCACGCGAGCACGAATTGCGCGTTTCCGCGCGGGTATCATTTGTTTGCGTATCGGCAGCACTCAGAAAACCTGAGAAAGCGTAGGGGGAATTGTATCGGATACTCCCCTAATCAGCAGAAAAGAAGGAACGGAGGACTTACTTCCATAATCGGGTCAGAAATGTCTCCCAATGTACATACTCAATGCCGTCCGCCTTACGTTCGACGTGGTCTTGCGAAACCAGGTAGTAGTGTTGCACCGCCTTCTCTTCTTGCAGTGCTTTGAGGCCGTGGGCGTCGCGCTCACTGACTCTGGCTTTGGCCTTGACCTCCACCGCAAAACGATTGCCGACGACGAAATCAACCTCATGCCCATGCGTCGAGCGCCAGAATGACAAGGATTCCCGTGTCCGTTGATAGCTGAGGGCACTGCGGAGTTCCATCGCCAGGAAATGTGCGAAACTCCGGCCAAAGAGGTCCGAATTGCGGTCGAGATGTTTCGTGCCCGTGAGGGTATGCGCGACGCCAGTATCACAGAAGTAGAACTTTGCTGTGCTGATCGCCTTGCGCTTTTTCGAATGGGTCCACGGCAGCAGAAAGAAACCAATGAGCGTATCTTCGAGAAGCTGATAATGCTCCCGGACTGTTGAAGGAGCAACTTGCGCATCACTGGCAATGTTCGCGAAGTTGATCAGTTCCCCATTGGCCAATGCCGCTGTTTGCAAGAAACGGCTGAACGGCGGGAGCCGACGAATAAGTCCCTCGGCTTGAATTTCCTCCGCGAGGTAGGTCCGGACATACGCATCGAGTTCCTCTTCGGGGTCCTCACTCAAGTACACACGCGGCAGTCCCCCAAACCGGAGGTAGCGATGGAGGTCGAATTTTTCCAATTCCTTCCAGGTGAAGGAAAACAGCTCAGCGTGTGATGCCCGCCCAGCGAGGAGGTTCGCCTGCCCCCGCTTGAGCTTGCGCGCGCTGCTCCCCGTGAGGAGAAAACGGATTGCGCGCTCCTCGATGAGACGATGGACTTCATCCAGTAAGAGCGGGATTTTTTGGACTTCATCAATAACGACGAGGGGGGGACTGCCTGCACCATCAATGAGGTCCTCCAGTTGTGAAGGAGCAGCAGAGAGGCGGAGAAAAAATTCCGCACGCAACAGGTTGATGATCAACGCGCGCTCTTGCAATTGCTCGCGAATGAGAAAACTCTTCCCTGTACCCCGTGGGCCAAAGAGAAAACATGACTTACGGGTGAGGAGTGTGGGTAAATCAAGAATCCGCTGAATCCGCATACACGTCACGCTATCGCTGTTTATCCGGATAATCAACAAGAGTGTTGTGAATTATTCCAAGACGGTGTGGTGGTTTTGTCACCCGCCGGTGCGGCCTGGCGATTGATCGCCAGGTCTCCATGTATGTTTGGCAAAACGGACATCTCTACCCGCGAGTAGCTTAGACTGAGAACAAATGCCTCTCAGCCTCCCGCTACCGGTTCCTCGCCGCGCTCCCATTGCGACGGGAAAAGGGCCTTGCTAGTGCTGGGGGCGACAGCAGGAGGTGCGCATGCGTTTCTTCAACACCGCTGGCCCCGTTATCGTAGTTCTCGGTACAGGACCTCCTCGCTGATTATTGCCATAGTCTCACAACTCTTGATCCATTAGCGTATGCGGACCCGTGCCAATTGCCTGTGGTCTGATGGAGATTGGCATGATTGCCAACAATGACTAACGTGGGTCCAAAGATCGAAGGGGGTATCAAATGGCATTAATTGAACAGTTGGAAAATGACAATTGGCAAGCGTTGTTAAGGATGTTTTGGGGTGCCACTTTGGATATTCTCAAAAACGATCCATATCAATCTGTTGGGAGTTCTGTCGATGACTTACGAGCCTGGATTCGGCAAGGCGGTGTGGGTCGGATCAAAGAGCACCTGAATAGGCAGATGGATCTCCGGCAATTTTCCGTGGACAAGAAAAAAGCGGTCCTCGGCTTTCTCGAAATCTTATTTCACGAAAATCGACGGCAGCTTTTGGAATTGGTGAATCAAAAAGTTATCCCTCCCGACAAGCACGATATCCTTTCAGCGTATGGCCTTTCAGAACTTGAGATCGCCGACCTTCTCGAGCGAATACGAGCAGGAGAGCACCCCTTTGAAGATTGGATGTATGCTCATGGACACTCGGCGGAAACGATAGCCGAGATCTACAAAATTATTGATGAATGGTTAATGACCCAAGGTATACTCCCCCCTTCACTTACAAAAACACACTAAAGCACACTTTGGAGCAAGACCTCGGCGTAGGCGAGTTCCTTGACAATATGTGGACCGCTGTGGCGCGGAGGAGGCGCACTTGGTGCTGTTTGACCGCACGGAGGGCAAGGCGTGGGAGGAGAAGCTCTTCGTGCGGCAGGCGACGGTGCGGGGCGTGGCCATCCATATCTGAGGAATGTGAAATGCTAAAGCCACCCCCATTGAGGGCAATCAACGGGATGCCACACCCGTAGGCTGGCAATGAGCGTAGCGAATTCCAGCGAGGACTTTTGTTATGCGGACAGACCTGCGTAATCGGATTCCAGGCGGCTGTTATTTTTTCACGGTCGTCCTGGCTCGCCGCACCGAGCGGCATCTCGTCGAGCATATCAATGCACTCCGAACTGCCGTCCTAAAGGTACGAGCGTCTCATCCCTTTCTCATCAATGCGTTTGTCGTTCTTCCCGAACATCTCCACTGCATGTGGACTTTACCAACGGTGATACCGATTTTCCAGTTCGCTGGTACTTGATCAAGTCTGCGTTCTCGCGAGCACTGCCGCCGGACGAGTACCGCTCGCCTTCTCGCGTGCGCAAGGGAGAGCGCGGAATCTGGCAACGTCGCTATTGGGAACACACCATACGTGATGAAGGGGATTATCAACGCCATTTCGACTACATCCACTACAACCCGGTGAAACATGGGCACGTGAAGCGTGTCGCGGATTGGCCCTACTCTACCTTCCACCTGGGCTGATGAAAATGGGGAAAAAGACGGAGGAATGGCCGATGGGGACTGGCGCGATTTTTGTTCCGGGAGTGGTGAGAAAAAGCGCGGCCTTCTATAGTGACAGAGAGAGTCGCCTGGGAGGAC
>JABFSC010000314.1 GCA_013140885.1 Deltaproteobacteria bacterium
CCTCGTTGAACAGCGGGTGAACCGCCGTGCGTTCGACGGTTTTGCTCATTTCCTCGGAAATCGCTTCCAGCGAGTCCTTCACTACGAGTGCGGTAATGCGATCAACCATACGTCGTGCTCCTTATTGCTGTGGACGAGAAGGAAACGGACAACCGAGACGCCCACAACCCGTGACGGCGAATGGGAGCGTCGGGGGAGAGAAGAGAGCCATGATGTGTTGCATCGCTATTGGGGTCCGTTGGGCTTGCGCGAGGCAATGGGTCACCGCTTGCGCGATCGCCAGGCTCGGATGATACGACGACCACCCGACCGAGACGGGCACTGTGGCGTTTACCAGCGTGCGCTCGGGAATCACGAACGAGAAAGGTGGGAACACCCCACTATTCACGGAGAGCGTTGGCCACAACCCGTGGAACGGCACGAGCGCGGCGGCTGTGGTGGCTGACGCCGTCGTGTTGATAAAGCCTTTGGCCGTGGCGGCACTGCCGGAAAAATCGAGGGTGACCGCTCCGTTTGTCACGGTCATCCGCGCGACCACGCGGAACTCGCGTTCCTCCAAACAGGAGTGGATCGGCGCACTCTCGCCATGCCAGGTGCCGTCAGGCAACCCTTGGAGTGCCTTCCTTGTGTGTGCTTCTGTCGCCGTGAGCAGCTCGTGCACAGCGTGCGTGTACCCCGTCGCGGTGTGGCGGTCGGCGAGCGCCGTGACGTCACGCTCGCTCTGGATCAGCGCACCAACGATGATCTCGAGGTCTTTTTCAATCAGCTGTGGCAAGCGACTATTCAAGAGCAGCATCATCACCGCATCACGCTGGAGACTCCCGCCGCGATAGCATTTGACGGGCGTGACGCGGACCCCCTCAGCCCAGATTTCCAACGCCCGTGGATCATAGCCACCAAGGGCATTCCCACCGATATCCGCGAGCGGAACCTGCGCAATGCTATAACCGAGGAGAATCCCGCTGGCGCATATCGGTCTTACCCACGCGACATCTTGGAGATGCGTTCCACCCGAGAAGGGATCATTGGTCACGACGATATCGCCCTCGCTGAGCTTCCCGTTGAAGGCCGCGAGTACCGAGTGGAGGACCGCACTGCTAATCCCAAGTCGCGCGGGCGTATCGATCTGGACTATCCGTGCATCGGCGGTCGCCAGCGCGCACGACACATGCCGACGATCGATCAGCGCGCGCGACGCGAGTGCGCGCAGAATCGTCGACCGCATACGCGCGGTGATTGCCGCCAGACTGCTCTGGAGTGGTTCCTGGTGTGGTCGAGCGCTCCCCGTCATGTCACAGTACCTCAATAACGTAGGTCAGATGTTCGTTGAGCACGGCGCGCTGACCGGGAAAAATGACGATGGATGTCGCTTTTTCCTCGATCACCGCCGGCCCTTCCACCACATTGCCCGCCAGCAGCCGATTGCCATCGTAAATGTTCGTCTCCACGAAATCCTGGGCAAGGGAGGAATACACGGACCGTTTCCCCGCGAAGGCAGCCCGTGGGTCTATCCCTTGATATGGGACAGTCCGCAGCACTGGTTTTCTTCGTATCCCGATGAGATCCAATTGAAGACTGAGAATTTCGACTTCATCTTCAGGCTTGTTAAATGTGAATAACTGCTTGTGCAGGGTATGGAACCCATGGATTGCCGCGGTCATCTCAGCCGTGCCGACCACACCGTTGCGACTAGCGATCGGGACCGTGACCTCGTGGGTTTGGCCCACGTAGCGCATGGCCAGTGCGAGTTGCGTGGTAATCCCTTGCAGATGCGATCGTTGCGTACCCAGGGCTTCCTCTGCCTCGCTGCCCATGCGGTGGCAAAGCGCATTCAACGTGGTCAGGTCAACCGTGCTGCTCCGCGCATGGAAACTGCGGACACGACTGACGCGCAAATCCGAGAGCAAGTCGCCCAACGCGCACAGCATGGGCGCCGTATTCTTCGGCACCAAGATCGTCCGAATCCCGAGCGACTCGACTAACGCACCGGCGTGAATCGCCCCTGCCCCACCAAACGCGGTCAAGGCGAAGTCGCGCGGGTCGTAGCCTTTGGCGAGCGAGACTTGGCGGACGCTATTGCTCATGACGTTGTTGACGATACGAAAGATGCCACTCGCGGCCTGGAGCAAATCCATGCCCAGCGGGTGCGCGACTTTCGTCAAAATCGCGTGGCGGGCCGCGTCGGCGTTGAGCCGCATTTCTCCGCCCAGAAAGGACTCTGGATTCACATAGCCCAGGACAACATCGGCATCGGTCACGGTTGGGACTTGCCCGCCAAAGCCATAACAGGCGGGACCAGGATGCGCACGCGCGCTCTCTGGACCGACCCGCAACGCGCCCCCTTCATCCACCCAAGCGATACTCCCACCGCCCGCGCCGATGGTATGAATATCGATAAACGGGACCGCCACGCGATAACGACTCATCCACTGGTCCGTGCCAATCTTCGGGCGTCCATCTTGGACGAGACACACATCGAAGCTGGTGCCGCCCATATCGATGGTGATGACATCCTTGAAGCCAGATCGGTGACCCAGATGGGCGCCCGCGACCACCCCACTCGCCGGGCCTGATAACAATGCCTGGACCCCATGACGGCTGGCGCGCTCGACGCCGACCACGCCCCCATTGCCCTGCATGATGAAAAGCTCTCCACGAAAGCCACGCGCTCGCAAGTCGGTTTCCAAACGTTGTAAGTAGCGACGCAATCGCGGCGTGACATACGCGTCAACTAATGTCGTGCTGAGTCGTTCAAACTCCCGCACTTGCGGCAGGACTTCCGAAGAGAGCGCCACATAGACATCGGGGAGCGTCTCGCGAATAATCTCGCGCGTGCGCAGCTCGTGCACGGGATTGAGGAACGCGAAAAGATAACAGACCGCGATGGCTTCGACTTCCATCGCGGCGAGCCGCCGCACGGCTTCGCGCACTTCGTCTTCCACCAGGGGTTTCACGATCGTGCCAGCGACGTCGATGCGTTCGGTCACCCCCAAACGACGGCGGCGCGGGACGATCGGATGCGGCGCGGGTAAGCGAATATCAAAGGCGGCTTCCTTATAGTTGCGGCGAATCTCAATGATGTCACGAAATCCCGCGGTGGTAATGAGTCCGGTATGCGCGCCGTTGTATTCCAACATGGTGTTGGTGGCCACGGTCGTGCCGTGGACGATCACCGAGATGTGGCTCAAGAGGTCCACACTCCGTACACCATACGTGCTGGCGAGTTTTTCGATGCCCGCCAGTACCCCGAGCGCTTGATTGTCAGCCGTGGACAACACTTTCTCGATTTCAAGATGCCCTGACTCGTCCGCGCAGACCAGGTCCGTAAAGGTGCCTCCCACATCAATGCCAAGAGTATACGCTGTCATACGAATCTCACGTGTTGTCGCTCCTGTTCGTAGCACAAGCACCACACTTACTCATGCGCCGCCGTGCCGGGCCAGCCGAAACTCCAAATGACGCCGCACATCAGGCCATTCGTGAACGAGGATGCTATACATGACGGTGTCACGGACGGTTCCGTCCCGACGAGCGCGGTGATGGCGGATGACACCGTCTCGCTTGGCGCCCAATGCCTCAATGGCACGTTGCGAGACCAGGTTGAAATTGTCGGTACGCAGCCCCACCACTTTGCAGCCGAGCGCGTTGAACGCATGACGCAGCAATAACAGCTTGCAGCTCGTATTCACGTGGCTGCGCTGCCAACGCTTGCCATACCAGGTGGAGCCAATCTCCACGCGATCAATCTCGGCGACGATGTCGTGATAGCGAGTGCTGCCGATCAAGGTCCCGCTCGTGAGTTCCCGGACCGCCCAGGGCAGCATGTGCCCCGCTTCCTGACCGGCCAGCGCCTCGGTGATATAAGCGCGCACTTCCTCTGGCCGCGGCACCACGGTGAACCACAGTTCCCAGAGTTTGCCGTCAGCGACCGCGGCGGCGAGCCCCTCCTCGTGTGTGTACGCCAGCGGCTCCAGGCGAATGCCATAGCCTTCAAGGGTGACAGGATGAATCGTGAGCATCGTGACCTCTGGCGGGAGCATGCGAAATTAGCCGGAATCGTTACCGTTCCTCAAGCGCTCGATCGTGTCCGCACCACGATCCGAGACGTTCTCACTTACGACACCAACTCCACCACGCGCTGATCTCGTTTGCCAAAATAGACGTACTCAATCACGGCGGTCGATTGGAGGTGTTTGGCGCGGCCTTCGACGGTGTCCAAGATGTGGTCCAGTTCCGCGCCGTGCTTCTTGGTCACACTGATCGCCGTACACTCCGTGGCCAGGGGGATCACGTTGTGTCCCGTGCCGCGGTCGATTAACACGGCCTGCCCCGGCTCGACCACGAAGGCGGCGATGCGCTCATAGTCCACCTCATAGGCCGCCGGGTCGGCTTCCGGGTTGCGCGGTGGCGGGGCCACAACGAGCACCATCGCCCCCTGCACCGGAATAAAGGTCTGATTATACGAAAAGTGAAAAGCCATCATGCTGATCCGCGTGGAGCGCTGCGTCAGCCGCAGCATGACCACGGAGGACTGCCCACTGTCGACTTCTGGATACAGTGGGTGACGACTTTCCAGCACCTGCCCATACGGGCGAAAGGCGTCGGGCGTGAGCGGTTGGACGTTGACTGTGATCGTCGGTTCCATGATCTCGTGCTCCTTCGCGGTTGACAGGGTGTCACAATGTGTCCACTTGATAGCAACTCGTGGGACACCCCAGGTTCAGGTCGTTCCGTCCCTATTGTGTGCCCCCGTGAGCCTATGCCATACCAAACGAGAAAGTAAAGATCACGGCGGTGCCCACACCGTGCGCCGCTTGCACAGTTGGCGCGATCCGAGTACGTGTCAAGAATCGGATGCGCCGCCCATCAGCGGAGCGCTGAGCGCGCCGCGGTCTGACAACGCATAATGTGGAAGAGTAACACTGCAAAGGAGGAGTCACATGGGACGCACGTATAACGTTATTGATTCCGATGGCCACGTGTTAGAGCCACGGAATTTTTGGCGCGAGTATATTGACCCGGCATACCGCGATCGGGCACCGGAACTCATCACCGATGAGAAAGGCAAAGAGCGGTTTCTGGTGGAAGGCAAGTTGCTCGGCCCGCCGGGGGGACTGGGGCTGATTGGGGCGATTGGCCTCCGCGAACAGATCAATGGCAAGTGGCATCACGCCAAGGAAGTGCCGATTAGCATGGAATACACCCAGGGGCGTAAGGGCGGGTTTGATCCCCATGCGCGGATTCCCGACATGGATTTGGACGGCATTGACGCCGTCTTCCTCTATCCCAGCCTGGGCCTCTTCGCCGGAGCGATCGCCGACCCACAGCTTGCCGCCGCCGCGAGTCGCGCCTACAACCGCTGGCTGGCTGAATACTGTCGCCCGTATCCGGATCGCCTGTTTGGCGTGGCCATGTTGCCGATGCAGTCCATTGAGCTGGCGGTGGAAGAGATGCGCTATGCACGGAACGAACTGGGCATGCGCGCCGGGTTCTTGCGGCCCAATCCGTATAATAACCGGATGTTAGGCCATCGGGATTATGATGTTTTCTGGGCGGCGGCGCAGGACCTCGATTTTTCGATTGGCATTCACGAGGGGACGGGCGGGATGCCCGCCGTTGGGGTGGACCGCTTTGAGAGTTTTGGCGCGCGGCACATGGTCTCCCACACCATGGAAATGATGCTGGCGGCGTTGTCGATCATCTGGGGTGGTGTTTGCGAACGGTTTCCCAAGGTGCGCGTTGGGTTCATGGAGTCAGGTGGTGGGTGGATGGCACCGTGGCTCGACCGCATGGATCGCCACTTCGAGGACAAGGCGCTCTTCAACGATTCCTCGCTGACCATGCTGCCGAGCGAGTATTTCAAACGTCAGTGCTGGATTTCGTATGAACCAGTGGAAGGCAACCTGACCCATCTGGTGGATTATGTCGGCCCGCATAAGATTCTCTGGGCCACCGACTATCCGCATCCAGATGGGTTTTTCCCCGGCGCCCCAGCCCAGATCGCCGAGAAGCTGCCAGCCGCCCAACGACGCACGGTGTTGGCTGAGAGCGCCATGCAGTTCTACAACTTACAGTAGACGCCCTCACTGGATTGACGAAGCGTACCTGGGTTGTTCGGCGTTCCCCTACTTATTGAGGTGCATGCCGAGCAACTCATGCGCGACATGGAACCCCAGGTCCTGCACCAGCCGCTGCTTCCACTGCCGCCGCAGGATCGCGCTGGTCATGCGTCGGATGGCGCGCGGCTTCTGCATGATCTTCTCGGCGATCTCCCACGCCCGCGGCAACAGCCGGTCGAGCGGCACCACCTCGTTGACCAAGCCCACTTCCTTGGC
>JABFSC010000087.1 GCA_013140885.1 Deltaproteobacteria bacterium
GCGGTATCTCAAGAGCGTGCCGCCTGTCGTGCATCGGGTCGAAACAAAGAAGAAATAATCGCGTTGTAAGACTGACGAAAGGAGTTTTTATGAGGAGACGACTGAGGTATGTGGGAGCAATGATCGCGGCGGGCTGGTTGTACACAACAGCCAGTGACGCGCATGAAAGTCATTCCAAGAAATTGCCGGACGTGAAGGATGTGATCGCGTTTCGCACCTATCTGATGGAAAACATCGGCGATAACGCGAAGGAGATGGGTGACAAGGTCAAAGCCGGGAAAATCAAGGAAGCGAAAGTGAACGCCCAGGCCATCGCGCTGCACTCGTTGCGCATCGCCGACCTCTTTCCGCAAGGCAGTACCTCGGAGACCTCACGCGCCAAGGCGGAAATCTGGCAAAAATGGGACGAGTTCGTGAAAGCTGCGGACACCTTCCGCGCGGAAGTGGACCAATTCGCGATGGTTGCTGGAGAGGGGAAAGAGGCGGAAGCAAAGGAACACATCAAGAAGGTCTTCGGTGGCTGCAAGGGCTGTCACGACAGTTTCCGTACGCCGGAGAAGGATGAGAAGTGACGATGAGCAAAACCGAAAAAGGTATGAATGTTGATCCGATCCGGCTGTGGCGGGAGTGGTTTCAGAAATCAGAGAAGTCGTGGAACGAAGGGCTCTCGCAATTGCTGGACGATGACCAGGTCGCGAAAAGCACCGGCAGGTATTTGCAAGAAGCCATGCACGCCCAACGCATGTTCACGGAAACGATGGCCAAATGGTTAGCCAACGTGAACTTCCCCTCGCGCTCGGACGTGCTGGCCTTGAGTGACCGGGTGGGCAAACTCGAGGATACCATCGCCGGATTGCAAGTGGAGATTCGCCACTTACGCCAGGCCCTCGCCAAGCAGGCGTTCGCCAATGGAGCGGACTTGCACGCGGTCCGTCCCAAGCGCACCAAAACGCCCCCGAAACAGAAGTAACCGATGCTACAAGAGCAGCGCCCTTCCATTGAAGAGATCGCGGCTCAGGCGCGGGCCGCGGTCGATCGTGCCCTGCAACGCCATATTCCCGGGCTCGGGTCGCTTGATGAGTTGACGGGTGAGCTCGGCACGACCCCCAAGGATGTCATCTATAACCAGGGCACCCTCAAGCTCTACCGCTATCGGCCTCTGTGCGACGAAATCTACCGGGTGCCGATTGTCCTCGTCATGTCACTGGTGAGCCGGTCCTATATTCTCGACTTGACCAAAGGCCAAAGTTTAGTCGAGTTTCTGCTCCAACACGGCTTCGATGTGTATCTGATTGACTGGGGGGTCCCGCGGGCGGAACATGCCACCCTCCGTCTGGAAGACTATGTCTTGGACTTCATCCCCGCCTGCGTGCGAGTGATCCAGGACGACTCCGGAGAACCGGATGTGTCGATGGTGGGCTACTGCATGGGCGGACAGCTCGCGGTGATGTACACGGCGCTCCATGCGGACGGTCCGGTCAAGAACCTGGTGTGTTTCACCACGCCGATTAACGCGGAAGGCATGTCGTTGTATCGGACCTGGACCGACCCGGCGCACTTCGACCTCGACCGGGTGCTCACCACCTTGGGGAATCTGCCGCCCGAGTTGCTTGAAGTCTCGTTCGACATGCTGCGGCCATTCCAGAAGGCGGCTGGGCGCTTGAAGCTCCTCGATAACGTTCAGGACGACGCCTTCGTGAAAGCGCATTTGCGCTTTGAGCGCTGGGCCGCCGACCAGATTCCCTTTGCCGGCGCGACGGCCCGGCAGTTTATCACGGACTTCATCCGCGAGAACAAACTGGTGCGCAACGCCTTCACCTTGGCGGGCCGCACGGTCGACTTGGGGCAAATTCGAGTCCCGTTCCTGCACGTTGCCGCCGAGCATGATCATATTGTTCCGGCGGCGGCCTCCCGTGATCTCCTCGGTTTAATCGGCGGCCAGGACAAAAGCGAGATCATTCTCAAAGGGGGACACGTGAGCCTCGTGGCTGGTACCAATGCCGCTCATCGACTATGGCCGCGGCTGGATCGGTGGCTCGCGGAACGTTCCGTGTAAGCACTGCCAGTGACTGACCGACAGGAGGATACCGTGGAAGGCTTTCCCAAGACCGTGACACTCAAAGGACGAACGATGACCGTGCGGATGATGACGACCACCGACGGTCCCCATCTGCGCACGTTCGCGCAACAGCTCTCGGATCATGATCTGTTGTTTTTGCGACGAGATATCACCAAGCAGTCAACTCTTGATACGTGGGTCCGCAATGTCGCCGACGGCACCATGTATACGGTCCTGGCCGAGGAGCGGACGCAAATCCTGGGGTATGGCAGTCTGTACCGCAACGACTTCGATTGGTCACGGCATGTGGCGGAGTTACGCGTGTTGGTGGCGCCATCAGCCCGCACGCTCGGCCTTGGCCGCCTGCTCACGCGGGAGGCGTTTAACGTGGCACTGACCCTGGGCATCGAGAAGATCGTGGCGCGGATGACGCCCGATCAAACCGGGGCGCGGACAGTCTTCGAGGAACTCGGCTTTCGGCCGGAAGCCCTGCTGCGCAATGAAGTGAAAGACCGGTCGGGCAAGACGCACGACATTTTGCTCATGGCCAACGATGTCGCGACCTTCCTGGCGCGCGGCGAGGCGTATGGGATTCCGCGCTAAATCAGCCAGTCATGAAGCGCGGCTTCCGTGCTCCTGCGTGTGTCAAAAAGCATAGCCCTTCGGAATGACGACGATCCCGTCTTCGGACAGGGTAAAGCGGTGGCGGTCGCGCTCCAGATCCCAGCCGATGGTTTCCCCGGCGGGCACGACTACATTCTTGTCGAGAATAGCCCGGCGTACGCGCGCATGACGCAGGATGCGACAGCCGTTCATAATCACCGATTGTTCAACGTGCGCATGGCATTGCACGAAGACATCCGGCGCCAAGACTGAATCCGTCACCGTCGCGCCGCTGATGATGCAGCCTTCCGACACGATGGACTGGACCGCCATTCCTTGTTGTCCTTCATCCGTGGTGAATTTCGCTGGCGGCAACGTGGACGCCCCACTGCGGATTGGCCACGCGGGATTGTAGAGGTTGAGGGACGGAATCGATGCCCGCAGGTCCAGACTGGCCGCGTAGTACGCGTCCAGGGTGCCCACATCGCGCCAGTACGGCGGTTGCCCGTCCGGCTCGCCGAGTATCTGATTGTTGCGAAAGTCATAGGCATAGACCCGATGTCGTTCGATCAGCGGCGGAATGATGTCGCGGCCAAAGTCGTCGCCTTTGGCTTCTTCGTGCGCCCCTTTTTCGAGGAGTTGCACCAGTAGTGACTTGGAAAAAAAGTAATTGCCCATCGACGCCAGACAATACCGTGGGTCATGCGGCAAGGGGGTGGGATGCGCGGGCTTTTCCTCGAACCCGGTGATACGTCCATCTTTTTCGACTTGCAGAATGCCGAAGGCGGAGCCTTCTTCGACTGGGACGGGAAATGCCGCGATCGTGACATCGGCTTGCTGTTCCAGATGGAAGGTCATCATCTGACGAATGTCCATGCGGTAGATGTGGTCGGCGCCAAAGACGGCGACAAAATCGGGCTGGAAGTTCTCGATCAGGTGGAGATTTTGATACACCGCGTCGGCATTCCCCTGATACCACGTCTGTCCCTTCCACATCTGCGCCGGGACGGAGGAGATGAAGTGTTCCCCCAAAACCCCGCCAAACCGCCACCGTTCCTGCAAGTGCTCGATCAACGACTGACACTTAAACTGCACTAACACGTAAATGGAATAGATTTCCGAGTTGATGAAATTAGAGAGCACGAAATCGATAATGCGGTACTTGCCGCCAAACGGCACCGCCGGTTTGGCGCGGTCGCGGGTGAGGGGCGCCAGCCGCGACCCTTCGCCACCGGCCAGAATCATACCCAAGATACGTGCTTTCACGATGAAACTCCTTCCGAGCTACGAACAGCGCTTTCCCGCAGCCACCTATAAGCGTGTCAGGGACTGAATGTCAAATGTCGTGACGACGTGCGAGGGCGACGTGTCGCCGCGTCCTTCCTTTCCCCACCGCCCTTTGTTCTTTGCGCGAACCGTACTAATAGGAAGGCAGATTCTGAATTGGCACGAGGCGAGGGTCATGGATGAACCATTACGTATTCTGTTTGTGTCCGCTGAAGTCGCTCCATTCGCCAAGACCGGCGGCTTGGGGGATGTGGTTGGCGCATTACCGAAAGCGCTGGCCGCGCTTGGGCATGACGTGCGGGTCGTCATGCCGTTCTACCAAACCGTGCGTGAAGGCAATTTCGCGCTCACGGAGGCGTTTTCCGATTTGCACGTGCCATTGATTGTTGGGGACCGGACGACACGCGTGTGGCGGAGTCTTCTGCCAGGCAGCGAAGAGGCGGGGCACCCTGTGCCGGTCTACTTTCTTGAGCAAGATGACTTCTTTGGCCGCCCTGGACTCTATGGCGCCCAAGAGGGGGATTATCCCGACAACGCGATACGCTTCACGTTCTTCTGTCGCGCGGTCTTGACCTTGACGGCCCGTTTCGAGGCGTTTCCCCACGTCGTGCATTGTCACGACTGGCAAACCGGGCTCATTCCCGCCTATCTGCGAGTGCTGCCGTGGCTTGATGCTCGACTCTCCAGCGTGGCAACGGTCTACACCGTGCATAATCTTGCCTATCAAGGCGTGTTTCCCGCATGGGCGTTTCCGCTCACGGGACTGCCGCCGCAGCTCTTTCAACCGGATGGCATCGAATTTTTTGGCTCAATGAGTTTTATGAAAGCGGGGTTGCTATACGCTGATGGGCTGACCACGGTGAGTCCCAGTTACGCCGAGGAGATTTGCACCCCAGACCTCGGCTTTCGCCTTGATGGCGTGTTACGCGCACGGCGCACGGCGTTGACGGGGATTCTCAACGGGGCTGACTATACGGTCTGGAGTCCAGAGCAGGACCCCGCGATCGCCGCGCCTTACAGCGCGGCGGATCTCTCAGGCAAGGTCGCGTGTAAAAAGGCGTTGCTCCAGACCTTCAATTTTCCCCAAGACCTGGATACGCCGGTCGTTGGCATGATCTCGCGGCTTGTCGATCAGAAGGGGTTCGACCTGGTCGCGGCGGCGCTTGATCGCTTGCTTACCCTCAATGTTCGGTTTGTCATTTTGGGGTCGGGGTACGCTCCTTATGAGGAGTATCTGACGCGCTTGAGCACCACCTATCCAGAAAAGATCGGCGTCCGCCTTGGGTTTGATGATGCCCTGGCGCATCAAATCGAGGCGGGCGCGGACTGCTTTCTGATGCCGTCGCGGTATGAACCCTGCGGGCTCAATCAACTCTATAGTCTGCGATACGGGACGATTCCGATCGTGCGGGCCACCGGTGGTCTCCGGGACTCGGTCGAGCCGTTTGATCCCGTGACCGGACAGGGAACCGGCTTTGTGTTCCAAGAGGCGAGTGGTGAAGCCTTGCTGACGGCGGTCACCGAAGCGCTGGCCGTGTTTGCTGACCGCGCGGCGTGGTGGCAACTCGTCCAGAATGCCATGCGACAAGACTTCTCGTGGGAACGCTCGGCGGCGCGCTATGTCGAACGCTATCGGCAACTCTTGGCGGCGAAACCGCGCCCGTCCTCAGCTTCATAAATCCATGGCTGAACCTATTGGCGCGTTTGCGCTGGTCCTCCATTCTCATCTGCCGTATGTGCTGACCCACAACCGACTCGAGGAGGAGTGGTTGTTTGAAGCGGTGGCGGAGTCCTATCTGCCGCTCTTACAGGTGGTCACCCAGCTCAGTGCGCGGAACCTCTCACCCAAAGTGACGATTGGGCTGACGCCGGTGCTGCTCGATCAGCTCGCGGACCCACGCTTCGCGCCGGAATTTATCGCCTACGTGGAGCAAAAGGTCCACGCGGCCTCCGAGGATCAGCGGTTCTTCACCAGACGCGACGACGGCCACCTGGCGCGGCTCGCGGGGTTGTGGGCGGAGTTTTATCGACGGACCGTGGCGTTCTTTGTTGGTGACTTGTCCAGTGACATGATCGGCGCGTTGCGCCGGTTGCAAAAACAAGAAGCCGTGGAACTGCTCACCTCGGCGGCGACCCATGCGTATCTGCCGCTCCTCGCGCTCGAGAGCAGCGTCCGGGCCCAGATTGAAATCGGCACGGCCTCGTATCGGCGACACTTTGGCGTGCAACCGCGGGGGTTCTGGTTGCCAGAATGCGCGTACCGACCAGCCGGGCAGTGGAGCCCGCCCTTCGGTGACCTCGTGGAATTACCG
>JABFSC010000001.1 GCA_013140885.1 Deltaproteobacteria bacterium
CCCTGGACCCTGACCCCTGGGGAGGTGTGGTGAGGGGAGCGATGAACCGATACCCCCGCGTCGGCACCGTCTCGATAAACCGCGGCTGTTTCACACTGTCGCCAAGCACCGCACGCAAATCGCGGATGCACCCAGTGAGCGTCGCATCGGCCACGACGATACCGGGCCACAGCGCCTGAAGTAACTCCTTCTTGGTCACCAACTGGCCAGGCCGTTCGACCAAGTAGCGCAACATGGCGAAGGCTTTTGGCCGAAGCCGGTGCTGCGTGGTGCCTTGGTGCAGACTGGCGTTGTCCCCATCAAGAACAAAGTCCGCGAAGGTGTACGTGGTTCCTCGTGCCATAGGTGACGTGCGGGCGCTTGCAGAAAAATCGCGGAAAAATCGCAGGATTTTCTTGTCGACTTCGTGCTTTTTCTATCATCCTCTAATTCTGCAACGCAAACAACGAAAGACGGGGAACAAGGCGTTGCAAGGAGAAAGGAATGAACACGACGCGCACACGGGGCACGAACATCCGAATACGGTCGCCCTGTACAACCACCACGTCCACAAGGGTCGGAGCACTGCGACAAGACATACAGAAAGGATTTTTATGAACACGACGCGAAAAAGTATCATTTCCGCCATCACCGCGCTTTTCCTGTTCACGGGTCACCCTTCTCCTCTGCAGGCGGGCGAGTCGGAGACCGTCATCGCCGCCAACCTCCGCCAAGTGGAGATCATTTTGCCGGGCACGGACACCCCGCAAAAAGTCATCTACGAAATCGTGGGTGAATACGCCATCATGCAGGGCGACATTATTCTCGGTAAGGTGGACGACCGGGGCAATCTGCTCAACAAGGACCTCTCGTCTCAATCCATTGTCATTGATGGCCATCGGTGGTCCGGGGGCATCATCCCTTTCGTGATCAATGCCAATGTTTCGGCATCCGGGAGGACGAATATCCTGAGTGCGATCGCTCACTGGGAACAAAAAACACCCATTAACTTTGTCCCCCGCACCACACAGGGCGACTTCGTCGAATTCGTTCGGGGCACTTCGCCAGGGGCCTGTTCTTCCTTTGTCGGGCGTCAAGGAGGGAGACAAGAGATTCGCCTCACTCCGAGCGGGGATTGCAGCCGGGGAGCACTCATCCACGAAATTGGGCACGCGGTCGGCTTCTATCACGAACAATCACGAGAAGACCGCGATAATCACGTCACCATTATGTGGGCCAATATCGCATCGGGCAGGGAACATAACTTCAACAAGCATGTCAGCGGGGCGACGGATGTTGGTACGTATGATTTCGGCTCGATCATGCACTATGGCGCGTTCGATTTTTGCAAAAGGACCAGCACTGGCGCGTGCGTGGGACCAACGATTGTCACCAAGCCCCCTGGCATCCCCATCGGGCAACGGACTGGTCTCAGTCGCGGTGACATTGCTGGCGTATTACGGATTTACAACATTGTCAGTCACCCGCGCACGCTCGCCGATGTAAACGCCGACGGCAAGAAAGATGTCGTGGCGTTTGGCAATGATGGGGTGTACGTGTCGTTGTCAACCGGCGTGAACTTCGGTCCCTCAACTCGCTGGGTGGCGAACTATAGTCATAACAATGGCTTTTGGCGCGTCGCTAGACACCTCAGACTCCTCGCTGATGTGAATGGCGATCTGAGGGAAGATGTGGTGGGGTTTGGCGATGCGGGGGTGTATGTCTCGCTTTCCACTGGGACGAGCTTTACTCCAGCAAGCTTCGTGATTAATGAGTTCGGCTACAATCAGGGCTGGCGACTCACACAGCATCCTCGATTCCTCGCCGACGTGAATGGGGATGGCAGACAAGACGTGGTGGGGTTCGCGAATAATGGAGTGTATGTCTCGCTCGCAACTGGTGGTGGGGGCTTCTCTCCAGCGAGTCTGTGGATTGACGGCGAGTATGGCTACACTGCCGGTGGCTGGCGCGTCGAACTCCACCCGCGCGAGCTTGCCGATGTCAATGGTGATGGCCGGCAAGATATCGTGGGGTTCGCTAATGAGGGTGTGTATGTCTCGCTCTCCACTGGCACGAGCTTCTCTCCGCCGAGTCGCTGGATCGATACCTATGGGTACAATGCCGGCGGCTGGCGTGTCGAAAAGCATCCTCGCATCCTCGCCGACGTCAACGGAGATCGCCGACAAGATATTGTCGCCTTTGGCGATGCCGGCGTCTATCTCTCGCTCTCAACCGGGGCGAGCTTCGGGCCAGGCAACTTTGTCCTGGCTACTTTTGGCTATATTGCTGGCGGCTGGCGTGTCGAACACCACCCACGCTTTCTTGCCGACATGAATGGCGACGGCAGACAAGACATTGTCGGCTTTGGCGATGCGGGTGTCTGGCGTGCGCTTTCAACCGGGACGAACTTCGCGCCAGATAACTTTGTCCTGGCTACTTTTGGCTATATTGCTGGCGGCTGGCGTGTCGAACACCACCCACGCTTTCTCGCCGACGTGAACGGGGATGGCAGACAAGATGTGGTCGGGATTGGCAATGCGGGCGTGTATGCCGCGCCTTCAGCCGGGACGTTCTTTGCCGCACCGGGCCTGTGGATCAATCAGTACGGGTACTCCGATGGATGGCGATAACGGGGAGGCGTGTGTGATGAGAAGGGAAGCGTAAGACACGGCCTGAGCACAGCGAACCGGTTTCAACCCCCGGTTCGCTGTGATGTGAAGACGATTTCTCCCACGACAAAAATTTCTTCGCGGAAAAATCGCGGAATTTTCCTCTTGCCTTTCCGCCCGTTTTATTTCCGCACCACAATCCGACCATCGCCAAGTTTTTCGAGGCGAATCGTCGTGCGATTGGGATGCGCCACCGTCTTCCCGTCCATGGTATCGACCCGGTTGAAGGACACCGAGGCCTGTGCCCCTTGTGTTTGAATGGCCACGTCCAAGAACGCGACCCGAAACACACGATACTGGGAGATGACTTGTTGGAGTATGGTCGCCTCCTGAGCAGAGTACATTTCCCAAGAAACCAGTTGATCGGTATTTTTACTTTCCAATGCGTGGCGACAGTTTTCGAGCCATTCCTGAACCTCGGCTTCTCGCAGTTCCATTTTTCCAGGCACCGACGGCGGAGGCGCGACACTCTCCCGTGGGCGTACGGGAATCGTCACCGGCGGCGGTTCAGGCGGCGGGACAACGGCTTTCACCAGCACCCGCCACACGTGCTGTTGCTTCAGCCCTTCGCGGTCTTGGATTTCCACGCTGACTTGATGGTCCCCCGCGGTCGCGGGCGCGTGGAACCGCCAGCGCTCGCTCCGGGCCACTTCCTGACCATCCAAGGACCACACATACGCGAGC
Source organism: Deltaproteobacteria bacterium (assembly GCA_013140885.1). Classification (GTDB taxonomy): domain Bacteria; phylum Desulfobacterota; class Binatia; order Bin18; family Bin18; genus JABFSC01. The sequence goes on from JABFSC010000001.1 coordinate 3,333, forward strand.
CGATCGTCGCGATTCGGGTCCGTCGCATTCACCGTGAACTCTTGCGTCTCTCCTGTCGTCATCTCCACCGAGCGCTCGGCGTTCGGCGAGGCGCGCACGATGCGTGGCGGGTGATTGACCTCGCGGACCCGCACCCGCCATGTCTCGGTGGTGGTTTGATTCTCACTGTCGGTTATCCGTACTTCCACGCGCTTGAGCGGCTCGGTGCCATCGGCGAATCCAGGGCTGTATGTCCATTCGGCTCCCGTGGCGGATTGCGCTCGACCATTTACCCGCCACGCATAGCGGAGCGCCCCTTTCCCGGCACTGTCGGCCACCACGGCGAAGGTCACCGGCTTCCCTTCCTCAACCTCGACTTCCTCCGTGGTGGCGGGGATGGTCTTCGTAATGGAGGGCGGAGGCGTTTTGAGACTAAGCAGCCATTCCTGTTTCAGTGTGGCCCCATCTTGATCCGATACGGTCACCGTGACGGTATGCGCCCCACCGCCGGAAGGAACGTGGAATTGCCAGCGGTTCGCGCGCGCGACTTCCTTGCCATCGAGCGACCAGGCATACGCAAGGCGGTCTTCCTTATCCGGGTCTGACGCTTCAATGACGAAGTCTTTCACCTCTCCCGCGCGTACCATCAACGGCTTCCCTGGCCGCGGCGACGTGGTCAGCAGACGAGGAGCACGGTTGCTATTCTGGACCCGCACGCTCCAGCGCTTGCGCGCGCTCTGCTGGCTCTCATCGGTTACCACCACCTCAACCGCCTTCGGCTGCTCACCCCCTTCCTCAAAGCCGGGACGGTATGCCCAGGTCGCCGCCTCTTGTCCCGTGCCGGCGAAGACCTCTTTCCCGTTGACTTGCCAGGAGTACCGGAGTGCGGCGGACACGGTGCTCTCAGCGACAATGACAAAGGGCTGTTGCCCTCCTTCCTCGACTGTCACCTCACCCGCGGAGTCGGGAGTCGCCCGCGCAATCCGTAATGGCTTGGGTGGTGCTGGAGGGGGTGGTTTGTCTGGTATGGGAGCAACCGCCGCTTCGATCTTCGGACTCTCGGTCGCCACTGGTGGCGGCATCACTGGTGTGGTGGAAACCTCCGGCTTGACCTCGATAGCTTTCGCGCGCGGCGCTTCCTGCTTGACGAGTGGCGTCTCAGGTTGCTGAGTCGTCTCCCGGAGTGAAGTCTCCCGAAAGGGATTCACGAAGTACAGCCCGACGAGGAGGATAGCGGCCACACCACCGATGATCGCATAGCCACCACGAGTGCGAGGCACCGACAAAGGAATCGCGGCCCCCCCATTCTGCTGCGCGGGAGGACGGGCCTCTTGCGCCACCGCTGCCATCGCCGCGGCTTGTTGCAGCGCGGTCCACAGGGTCACCGCGGTCTCATACGAAGTAGTCGCCTCTTGGTATTGTTCCCGCGCAAACAGTTGGTCGCCCTGCTGCACCGCTTTCTTTGCCTGCTTGTGTTGCGTGCCTTTCGCGGTGGACAGTTGGCTTTGCAGAGTCAGCGCCTGGGCTTTCACTTGTTCGGCACGTGCTTTTTGCACCTGACGTATTGTCGCTCCCGCGAGTTGCTTGAGCTGGTCAATCCCTTGACGAAACTGCTGGTGAGCAGGAACGAACTCCGTGCGCGCGAACGCTTGCTCACCCTCACGCAGCACGGCGTCGATCCGCGCGACATCGTGAGGAAAGAGTTCCGGGGCACGGCTCTGTTGCATCTCCTGGTGGGCGCTGAGCGCTTCCTCGCGCGTCGTCGTGGCGAGCCGTTTGTCCTGTTCTTTTTGTACGAGTGTGGCCAGGGCGAGAAACTGTTCGTGCGCGCGGTCAAAGGCAGCTGCGGCGTCTTCCCATTGCCGTGCCGCGAGAGCCCGCTCTCCAGCCTGATACGCCTGCATGGCGGAGGCATACTGAGCGTGGGCTATACGCGGCCCCTCATCGCGTTCAGTCGTTTGCTGGCTCTGCGTCGCGCGTTGTCGCGCCAGATGCGCGCGCCGCTGACGCTGCTCCTCTTCGTAGGCCGCCGCTTGTTCAGCCTCGTGCCGCAAGTGGGCAAACTGTTGGGCGACGTCTTCATACAGGACGGCGGCTTCTTGCCACTCGGATTGGGCTTGATGATGCTGGGCCCGTTGGAGCACGCGGTTCGCGGCCTGCCACGCCGAAGCGAAACGCTGCACAGCGCCGGCCTGCACCGCGGCATGTCGCGCGGTTTCCGCCCGCTGTCCGGCCTCCACCACCGTGTGTTGACGCCGCTGCTCCTCAACCACACGAGCGGCTTCTTCATACCCTTTCTGGGCTTGACCGTATCGCTGCCGCGCTTGTTCATACTCCTGGGCCGTCACCAGGGCATCACCTTGCTGGAGAACAACGGTCGCGTCCCGATAGTGAGCCGCCGCCGCCTCTCGCGCCCCACCGCGTTCGGCCGCAGCCTGTGCGGCCATCGCGGCGTGCTGGGCACGGACGGCTTGTTGTCGCAGGGTTTCAAGCGCGGCGTGTTGGGCGCTTGTTCCTTCTTTCTTCACTCGCGCATACGCGAGCGCGGCGTTCCGGTACCCCTGTTCAGCCTCTCCATGTTTGCGCGCCTGCCCTGCTCGCTCAGCGGCGGTTTCTTGATGCACCGCTTCTCCCCACACGGAGGCCGCCCAGGGTTGCCATTCTTGCGCGTCTTCTTTCGCCGCCTGGACCTGCTGCCGCGCACGGGTCACCCGCTCCATCGCGGCGTGCTCCAGTGCCGTTTCCCGGATATGGACATACCGCACTTCCAGCTCTTGCCACGCCTTGATCGCCGCCGCGATCTCGCCGCGCGCTTCGCTTGCCTGCGCGCGCTGTTCCGCCGCGAGCAGGGTCGCCCACTGGTCGGCGACGCGCCGTGGGGCCTCGTGCCGTTCCGCCCCTTGCCGTGCTTTCACCGCAGCCTCACTCTCCCGTGTCACGGTCCG
>JABFSC010000739.1 GCA_013140885.1 Deltaproteobacteria bacterium
AAGGATGGCAAGATCGCCCAAGTTGGCGGTGCCGCCCAAGGCAGCGCCGACAAAACCATCGACGCCGATGGGTTGATCGTAGCCCCCGGCTTCATTGATCTGCACACCCACTACGATGCGCAAATTCGCTGGGACCCCTACTGCACCATCTCCGGGTGGCACGGTGTCACCTCGGTCGTCCTGGGGAACTGCGGTTTCGGGTTTGCCCCGGTCGCGCCCGACTTCCGCGAACGCTCGATGCTCACCATGACCCGCACCGAAGCCATTCCGTATGACGCCATGAAAGCCGGGATGAAATGGGACTGGGAGACCATTCCCCAATATCTCGATTCGCTTGCACGCGCGCCGCTGGGCGTGAACTGTATCCAGTACATGCCGACAGCGTCATTAATGACCTATGTCATGGGACTTGAAGCCGCGAAGACTCGTCCCGCCACCGAGGCCGAACGCAAGCGTATGCAGCAGCTCTTGAAGGAAGGCATGGAAGCCGGATTGAGCGGCTTTTCCCTCCAACGTCTCGGCCCAGATTCGACTCAGGCGGATTACGACGGCTCGCCGATGGTCACCGACACCATGTGTGACGAAGACATCCTCAGCTTGGCCAAGGTGCTGCGCAAGCGTGGCGACGGCTCCATGCAGATCACGCAGTCAACCGGCAACATCAAGGCTGACTTAGCTTTCCTCGAAAAACTGGCGGCGACCGCGCAGCGTCCCATTCTTCACAACGCGATTGTCCCGGCCCGCAAGGACGCGAAGGTCCATCGCCGCAGCCTGCAATGGCTTGAGCGCGCGCGCGCGAAGGGACTGCCGATTTATGGTCAGACCGGCACGATTCGCACCGGTTTCGCCTTCACTCTTGAACACTGGAATCTCTACGATGCCAGCCCGGCATGGCGGGAACTCACCACCGGGACCGTCAAGGAAAAACTCGCCAAGATGCAGAATCCGGCCCTGCGCGAAGCCGTGAAACGTGAAGCGGAAGAAGCGGACCGTCGGCTTCAAGTCATTCAAGCGGGCGTTGGTGGTTCCATCCCTGGGCTGCTCGTGCAGAGTAACGGCGGCAAGCCCGCCCTGGAAAAATATGTCGGCAAGTCGCTCGGTCAGATCGCCCAAGAAGAAGGCAAGACGCCGATTGATGTGATGCTCGACCTGTCGCTCGCCAGTGAACTCAAAGTCGAGTTCCTTGGCCCCAACAAAGGGTTCAATGCGGAGTACATGGCGGAAATGATTAACGACTCCGACTACACTTTCCCTGGCGTGTCGGATGGGGGCGCGCACACGAAGTTCTTCACCGGTGGCGCGTTCACGACCGACTTCCTCGCCTGGCTGGTTCGTGACGAGCAACGGGTCACGTTGGAAGAGGCGCACTATCGCCTGTCCGCGTTGCCAGCCAAAGCGGCGGGTTTCGTGGATCGCGGCATCCTCCGTGAAGGGTTGGCCGCCGATGTGGTGGTGTATGACCTGAAGGGCTTGGGCATCGAGCCAGACTGGATCGGCGAGATCGTCCACGACTTTCCGGGTGGTGAATGGCGCCGCATCCAACGGGCGAAAGGCTATCATTCCATCATCGTCAACGGACAAGTCACCTTCCAAGATGGCAACTGCACGGGCGCGCTGTCCGGCAAACTGCTGCGTAATGGACATGCGTAAGCCGTTCGACGAATGATCGTTGCAAGAGAGTAGGGGCACGGGACACCGTGCCCCTCTTCATTTCTGTGAGGTGCAATTCATGAATATTGAAGAAGCAACCAATATCCTCTGGCAATCCGCCCGTACCAGGGAAGCCCCGGCGGCCACGTTACACAAACAGTTGACAATGGAAGATGCGTATCGCGTGCAACTGAACATCCTGGCACGACGACAAGCGGCGGGCGAAGCCCTCGCGGGCGAAACCCTCGCGGGGTGGAAAATTGGCCTCTCCGCCGTGTCGGCTCGGCAAGCCTTTGGACTGTCCGCGCCGGTCTTCGCCCCGCTGTTCACCGAGCGCCACTTTCCCAGCGGCAACACTTTCAATCACGGCGATATTCGCAAACCGCTCATTGAATCCGAGCTGTGTTTCACGATTGGCAAACGACTCGCTGGTCCCGGAGTCACGCCAGCGCAGGTTTTGGAAGCGGTGTCCGCGGTCGCGCCCGCGTTCGAGGTGGTGGATATGCGGGTGAATATGTTGGAAGATATGCCGCTGGGTGTGGCTGATGATGTCGCGCAATGGGGCTATGTGACCGGCGCCGCGCTCGCGCCGTATCCCGCCACGCTTGATCTTGGAGCCATCACCGTTGAGATGAAACGTAATGGCGACGTGGTCGCCAAGGTTGTCGGGAAGGATGTGATTGATAACCAACTGGAGAGCATCGCCTGGCTGGCGAATCACCTCGCGACGTATGGCCTGGCCTTGGAGCCTGGACAGCGGATCATGTCGGGGTCGTTCACCAAACCCACGCCCATTAGCAAGGGGGACCGCTGGGAATCGCTCTTCTCGTCGGTCGGTGCCGTATCGGCAACCTTCGCGTAACGAGCTGAAACAATCACAATCGGTTATTGCATTATGATCCCCCTCACCCTCACCCTCTCCCATCCGGGAGAGGGAACCTGGTTTCGCATCATTACCTTGATTGTTCTCGTCGGATTCATCAGCATCCCCACAACCGCGGAGGCACGGAAACGGAAGCGTTCTCGTGCTCCGGCTCCCGCCGTCGCCAAAGAGCCAGAGCCGCCGCGCTCAGCCGAGGAATTGCTCGCCCACTCTCGGTTCGCCGACACCGACGTTGGCTACCTGCTCTTTGATCTCAAGGATGGCAGCATGGTTGAAGCCCATCGACCTGATGAGCCGCGCGTGCCAGCGTCCACCTTTAAGGCGGTCACCATGATCGCCGCGCTTGAGGTGCTTGGCGCTGAGTATCGCTTCGCCACGTCGCTGTTCACTAGTGGAGAGATCACCGAGAACACCCTGCGTGGCGATGTGTACCTCCGTGGCGGTGGCGATCCGACCCTCACCACCGACGATCTCCATGAGTTCATCACTGCCCTGCAACAAGCGGGCATCTCTCGTGTGGTGGGCAACTTCTATTTCGACGACAGTTTCCTCGTGCCCGCGGTTCAGATTGAAGCCAAACAATCCGTGGTCGCATCCTATAATCCTGGTCTCAGCGCGCTGTCGGTCAATTATAATCGTATCCAACTGCACTGGGAGCAAAAGCGCGGAGTCCCGACCTTTGCTTCCTCTGTATTTTCCCATGCGAAAGGTGGGGCTGTTCCTGTCTTGGCGATCAGCACCGGCATGCTCCCCAGTGAATTCGACCGGAAAGTGCAATTTCTGCATGAAGAAACGGAAGTGGACCGGTGGTTGCTCTCTCCGTCCTTGCCACGACAAGGGTGGATCGAACTCCCAGTGAGGAGTAACCCTGGCCGGGTCGCCGCGCTGTTGTTTCAGACGCTGTGCATCAAAAAAGGCATCGATCTTCCCCCACCACAGCCAGGCCGCGTGCCCGAAAGCGCGATGCCTCGCCACACGCACTGGAGTGCGCCGTTGCCGGAAGTCGCCGCCGGGGTGCTGAAGCACAGCAATAATCTTTCCGCTGAATTGGTCGGACAGGTGACATCACGCAAGCTGATGGGTCGTCCGTTACCGGTACGAGAATCCGCCACGGCGGTCGCGGACTGGTATCGTCGGACTTTACCGAACGGTCCGTGGGAGGGGATGGTGTGCGCCAATCATTCGGGGCTCAGCACTGGGACGCGCATCTCGCCACGACAACTCGCGGCGATTCTCCGTCATGGATGGACAGTCTCGGCGGGCGTCGTGCCCTTTTCCGAATTACTCACCCCACCACGATGGGAACGCAACAAAGGCGCTCCGATACCAAATGTGAGGGCCAAGTCTGGAACGATGAACTATGCCGATGGATTGGCCGGGTATCTGACAACGACATCGGGGCGGCAGTTAGGGTTCGCGATTCTGCTAACCGACTTCGCCAAGCGGCTGACGATGGATGAGACACACGATGTGAGAGTGGAAGCGGGCGATTCGGCGACACGCTCGTGGATGCGCGGAGCGAAGGGGTTGGAACGTGGGCTCGTGGCGAGTTGGATGGCGCGGTATTAAATGCCACTAGAGTCCCCCGTCGAGCGGAGCGACGCGAAACACCTGTCCTCCAGGCGCTTGAAAGAAGAAGCGGGTTGGGTCAGGGAACTCGACCTCTTTGACGCCGAACGCGAGGAGTCGCTCCTTGAATGCTTCTGGGTCAGCCACTTTCAACTCCATCCACATCCCTTTCAGGTAGTCCGTCTCCGAGAGCGCTTCGGCTTCAGGGGCAAAAAAGAGCCCCAGGACAAAGCCGCCAGTGAACTCGTAGAGATCAAGATCGTCACGGGGACTATCGAGTTGCTGACAGCCGAGGATCGATCGATAGAACTCGCGAGTCCGCGAGCGAAGATGGTGGGGCACTGTCATTTTGAGATGGTTGCCGATCTGTACCATAGCGGGCCTCCTTTGCGAGTGTGAGAAGCCGGTAGTCTTCAAGAGCGTCGCAGAAAGCGCAAAATCCGTTCGTTGATCTCAGTTGGTTTCTCGACCAGATAGAAATGCCCAACTCCCTCAATCCGTTCGACCTCCGACCCTGGGCCAAGAAAGGCTGGGATCGCTTTCGCCGTTTCAGCGTCAAGCGCGATGCACCCATCGGTCGTGCCGTGGAGATACAAGGTCGGGACCGTGATCGGGTTGCCCCACGTCGCGGTTTGTTCCGCGACTCCTTCGGGCGTGCCAAAGCGGGCCGGATTGAACATGGTCCGATAATACCCCATCGCAGCCCTGAGATTTTCTGGATTGCGTAAGCATTCCTTGACCCGGCCTAAATCATAAGTCGCGTTGTACCCTGGTGACCAGTCACCCCACAGGCCGTCAATAAAGGCGAGGTCGTTGGCGGCAACGATACCCTCTGAAATTGCCATCTGAAAGAACCAAAAGTAGAAAGATCGTTTGAGCTGCGCGTAGGTAAAGGCAAGCTGCCCAAAAACGGCAAATGGCGGCACATTGCCGATCACCGCTCGCCGCCAACGTTGCGGCTCAGCGGACAACGCTCCATACGCAGTGACGGCACCCCAGTCATGCGCGATGAGAACGGCATCACTTCCGCCACCAAGGGCGGCATGCAAAGCGTTGGCATCGGAGGCGAGTGTTTTCGTGTCGTAGCGACCGTCGGATGGAATCTCAGTCGGGGCATAGCCACGCATGAACGGCGCGACCGCGCGATAGCCTGCTTCGGCGAGTCGCGGGAGCAGATAGCGATAGGTCCACGCTGAGTCTGGAAACCCGTGTAGGCAAAGCGCCAGCGGCCCCGCGCCTTTCTCTAAATAGTGAAAGCGAATGCCGTTGGCGAGAATTGATCCGGTCTTGAAATCGGACATGGGGACTCCTTTCTTTCTTCGAGGCCATGAGGGGTTTTCTGTTTTAGGTTCCCTTCAATCCAGCGAGGTAGTGAGCGCCCAACACCATGGCATAGAACCACAGCGTGTTGAATACCGTGGCGCGCAGAGCAAACCAGCCTGCGCGGCTGAAATCTTGGTGACACGCCCGTCCTTTGGCGACAATGTAGGGCACGGACCGGCGAAACAGGAAAAACAACGGCGTGCCGAGAACGACAATCACCGTTACCACCACATTGAGTCCCAGCCACAAGACAACGGCCAGCAGAAAAGTCAGAAGGATTGAGACCAACAAGTCGAGGAGAAAGCCGATCACCAATCCTAGTGGTCCGGCTTCCGCGCCGCCTCCCGTGAACGTTCCGCCTGTATCAATGTAGCTGCTCGCATCCGACAAATCCGAAAAACTCGGCCGCCACGTGATGAGAAAGGTTTCGTTCCTGTCGAACCGCACCCCGTGGTAAAGCAGCAAGAAAAAATACGTGAACATGAAAAGCGAAAGGATCCCAAGAATAATCTCCAGTTCGATCCAGAGGGATTTCTTGAGGGCGAATATCGTGATGAGGGACACCAGCACGATGACACCAATGGCTCCGAAGAAGTTGGTTCTCAGGCTCCACCTGGGTCTCTTCGGCTTCAGCCGACGTGGTGATCGTGGGGCGTTCATAGTGACTCGACATGGCCCGTGCGGCCATGCCGCAGCCGATGCCAAAACGGAAGACCGGGGTTACACACTCCTTCATTCCCGCCGCTTGTCGCCTAACTTCCCTAACTTGAAGTTGTCCCACGTCACGGTGGTCTCTGGTGTGAACACCAACC